>CANRQH010000008.1 GCA_947632745.1 uncultured Clostridia bacterium
ATTTTTCCCTGAATATATATTTTTTCCTATTTACTAACTGTTATATTATACTATATTTGTATATTTTTGTCAATTTAGATAAAATCTTTATTTTTATATTATTTTACCCAAAAGTATTGTCTAATAATGTAATTTATTATATAATTTAGAAGCCTTTAAGCCATAAGGTAGAAAGGAGGCCGTATTGATGAGAAACTTCATTGAGCTACTTGAACTTATTGTACTTTATTACATAATAAAGCAATTAAGTAAAGAGTAGAAAAAAGACTAGAGTTTGCCCTCTAGTCTTTTTTAGCCATATTAATGATTAACTTCATTATTTGCAATTGCTATAATTATAATAACATATATTACTCACTTTGTCAATAGTAAAAAAAATACCTATTTTACTAAACTCATAATATTTTCCATAATTTTATTCGTAACTATTTCCGCAGTTTCTTTATCTTTTTTATTTTTCTTATATTCTTCTAAATCCATAGGTTTTCCATATGTAATAATTGCTTTTTGAAATGGTTTTTGCCCCCCTGTTATTCCTACCGGAATTACTGTTGCATCAGTATTTAAAGCAAAATATGCAACACCAGTTTTAGGCTTTATTCCTTTTTTTAATCCATTTCTAGTTCCTTCTGGAAATATAGCTATACACATATTTTGTTTTAATGTTTTTAAAGCATCTTTCATTGGTCCTAAATCTTTTTCATTTCTTTTTACTAAAATCACATTAAATATTTTTCCAAGTAAAGCCATAAATTGGTTTTTTGTAAGTTCTTCTTTTGCAATAAATCTTGTGTCATCTCTTTTACATGTAACTTCTATTAGTGGTGGATCGAGCATTGTTGTATGATTTCCACAAAATATTACACCACCTGTTTTTGGAATATTTTCTGTTCCTTCTATTTTTAATCTATATACTATTTTACAATATATTAATATTGCAGACCTTACAATAAATCTTAAAATTCTTTGGAAAATATTTCCCATGGTTTTTACCTTCTTTCATTTATTATTTCAATTATTTTATTTGTAACTTCTTCTATGCTTAAATTACTTGAATCTACATAAATTGCATCTTCCGCTTGTACAAATGGTGCTATTTCTCTTTCAGTTTCTAGTTTATGTCTTTCTATTATAGATTTCAGCACTTCTTCGTATGGTGTCTCAATTCCTTTTTCTATATTTTGTTTATATCTTCTTTTTGCTCTTTCTTCTAAAGAACAGTCTAAAAAGATTTTTACATCAGCATTTGGAAATACAACTGTTCCAATGTCTCTACCTTCCATTATTATATTTTCAGTTTTTCCCATCTCTCTTTGAAGTGGTGTAATTTTATCTCTTACTATTTTTATTGCTGAAAATACTGCAACTACATTATCAACCTTTGCTGTTCTAATTTCTTCTGTTACATCTTCACCATTTAAATAAACTTTTTGAATTCCATTTTCCTTTTTTAATTCTATTTTTATGTTTTTTAAAATATTTGCTATTCCATCTAAGTCTGAACTGCTAATATTTTTATTTAAACAATCTAAAGCAACACATCTGTACATTGCTCCTGTATCTATTGAAACTAAATTTAATCTTTCTGCAATTAATTTTGTTACTGTTCCTTTTCCGCTTCCTGCAGGTCCATCAACTGCTACTACAAATCCCATTTTTATTTTCTTCCTTTCTTTAGCTCAAATTAATTTTAAATTTATAAAATTCTTTACACTTTTCTTTATTCAAAAATTACTTAATTATATTTTTTTATTTTACTTTTATGAGTAAAAAGCGAGCCTTTTATTATTATATAATGATTTTTCTAATTGTCAATACTAAAATTTTTTCTTTGATAATAAAAAAACGGAGTGATGCTTTTTTTCTCCGTCCCCAAAAGCATCACTCTTTTATCATATAAATTTCAGCCCCTAAATTATTTAGTTTTTCTTCCAAATTTTCGTATCCCCTTAATATATATTCTATATTTTCTACTTTTGTTGTTCCTTTGGCTGCAAGCCCTGCTAGAACTAGACTTGCTCCTCCTCTTAAGTCTGTTGCTTTTACTTTGCTTCCATATAACCTTCTTGTTCCTTTTATTATTGCAGTTTTACCTTCAATGTTTATTTTAGCACCCATTTTTGAAAGTTCTCCTGTATATTTGTATCGGTTTTCAAATATGTTTTCTACTATTACTGATGTTCCAGATGCTGTGCATAAACAGGCTGCCATTATTGCTTGCATATCTGTTGGGAATCCTGGATATGGCATTGTTCTTATATTTACTGCCTTTAGTCTTTTTTGTGCCTTTAGTTTTACTTCGTCTGTTTTTATTTGTATTTTACATCCAGCTTCTGTTAACTTTTCTAATAATGGTGCTATATGATTTACATTTACTTTTTTTAATGTTATTTCTCCTCCTGTAATTGCTGCACTACATAATAATGTACCTGCTTCTATTCTGTCTGGCATAATGTTGTAGCTTACATCTTTTAAGTTTGAAACTCCTGTTATTTTTATAATATTACTTCCTGCACCTTCTATTTTTGCTCCCATTCTATTTAAGAAATTCTGTAAATCTACTATTTCTGGTTCCATTGCAGCATTTATTATGGTTGTAGTTCCTTTTGCTAAAACAGATGCAAGCATAATATTTTCTGTTGCACCAACACTTGGAAAATCTAAATTTATTTCTGTTGGTATTATTTCTTCTGTGTTACATATTATTTTGCCAAAATTTTGATGTACTGTTATTCCTAATTTTTCAAATGCTTTTAAGTGCAAGTCTATTGGTCTTGCTCCTATGTCACATCCACCAGGATATGAAAATGTTGCATTTTTATACCTACCTAATATTGCCCCTGCAAATATTACAGATGAACGCATTTGATGCATTAAGTTTTCTGGTATTTCAAATTTTGTTATATTTTTTGAATCTATTACTACTTTATTTTGATTTTTCTTTACTTTACACCCTAAACTTTTTAATATTTCTATCATCATTTGTGTGTCATGAATATTTGGCACATTGTATAATTTTGTTATTCCTTTGTTTAATACGCTTGCTGCCATTATTGGTAGCGAAGCATTTTTTGAACCTGAGACAAAAGTTTCTCCTACTAACTTTTTTCCCCCTTCTATTATGTAACTCGACATTTTTCACACTTTCCTTTCATAAAGTACTAAATTATGTTATATTTTATGAAAGTTTTTTGTGATTTGTGCAATATTATGAATTTAACCTTCTTATTTTCTTACTTGTACTATACTCAACATATAAGAATATTTTATTCATTTAATTTTAGCTTTTTAGTATTAAAATCTATTCATATGTGCAACTAATTTGTTTTCATCGTCTCTATACTTATTATACAATTCTACAAATCTAATTATCTCTTGTTTTTTGTTATAATCCTTTTTGTTTTCTTTAATCCATTTTTGTATAAACTTATCTTTTTTATCAAATATAATGCTTAAACCTGTACCAAAATTTATACCATTATATGAAATGACTCTCGTATAGAAATAATATCCTGTATTATCTCCATTTCCACTCATGCCAATATCTGTAAGTTGTATAATTTCTCCACTTAAGACATTTTTTATATAAACCTGTGCTTCTTCAAAGTCTGTCTTTATAATTTTATATAATCCTGCTTTTGAATCTAACATACTCTTTAAAAATTCTTCTTTTTCTTTTTTCTTGTATCTATTAGTTTTTAAAAACGTTTCTGTTATACATTCCATATTATCTATATTTTTATATATAACAACATTTGCCAACGCTTGTGCCCCTAATTGTGTGTTTGTATCAAAAAATGTATCCAGCTGGTAAATTTCATTATTTTGTTCTTTTATTATATTAATATAATTCTTTTCTATATTATTTTTATATTTTTGACTTTCAAAATAACGAATCATGCTATCCACTATTTCGCCATGTATTTTTCTAGCTCTTTTATATTCTTTTATATGCGGTTTATCTTTTAACCAAAAATTTCTAAAATTATTTTGAATTTGATAAAGTTCATTTATATAATCATCTTCGTATTCTTCATAATCTTCTTCGTATTCGTCATAATCATCTTCGTATTCGTCATAATCATCTTCAAATTTCACCATCTCATCTATGTCAAAATAATTCTTTGCTTCTTCAATAATACTTTTTGATACATCATCATTTCTTTTCTCTATAATCAATAATGGTGCTAATGCTAAAGCTAATTCTCCATCCTCATTATAGAAATCATCTTTTTTTATTTTATCTAATGCTATTTCAATAATTCTATTATCAAATTTTCTTGCTAATATTTGCATTATATTTGATATAACCATTTTGTCTTTACTTGTATTTATTTTTTCTAACAAGAAATCATCTATTTCCTTTGAATTTAGATATTCTGCTATATCATAATAATAATCTGGTAATTTTTTGTTTTCAAGTTTTTCCAAAATTTCTATATAACTTTCAATAAATTCTTTGCCACAAATATTTGAAAAATAATGATTACACTCATCTGCATATTCCAGAAAATCCATATCTGTAAAATAAAATAGTAGTACAATGCTTGCATATGAATAACTTGCAATTCTACATAATGGATGTATCAAGTATGGCAAATGTATTTCACGAAATTCCATTAACTTATTATCCGTTAATATATCTTTCAAAGATTTACTACTTAATTTTTCCACTCCCATAAGAGATAGAACATATAGTATAAATGCAATTTTTCCTTCTTCAGTTTGAATTAATGCTGTTTCCATTCCTTTTCTTAAGATATTTGAAGTATATGTTTCTTCATCTTCGAAATAATATTGTTCAATATTTTTTATATATAATTCTAGTAATTCTTCAGGCTTTTTATTAATAAAATGCTTTATTTTTTTATATAATGTCAAATTGTATTCATCTTGAAAAATATCTTCAAATTTATAATCTAAATCTTTTATTAATTCATAATGATTTACTAATACATATTCTATATTCTCTTTAATACTTTGATCTTTTTCATTTAAGTATATTTGTATTAAACATTCTATTATATCTTTATTTAGTTTAGAATAAATTAATCCTACATAGTTTATTCCTAAATTATAATTATTTTCCAAAAAGTATATTAAAGCTTTATTTATATCTTTGTCATCATATAAATGCAAATTACATACATATTCATATATTGCATTTCTTACTATAAAATCTTCATTTTTTAATTCATTTATTATTTCATTTTTATTTAACATTTTAATCTCCCCTTAATACTATATTTCTTTCATTTTTTATCTTCAATAAGTTTCATTTGTTCTACAAACATATCATAATCAGATAAATAATATTTATCCTGTTTTAGCTTATATTTATCATATTCTTTATATGCTAATTCTTGAGCTACTTTTTGTGATATCTTTCCTGCATTATGCAATATATCTTGTCCATTAAATTGCAAGAAAACATCTAATCTCTCAATCCAATCTTGCATAGTCATTGCATTATGATTTTCTGCTTGTAATTCTGCATAATCTAAATACATTGTAACAATTCTATTTAAATCGTGCAACTCTTTTTCTGTTAAATAATTTTTTGCTATATCTACATCATATTTATATATTGGACCATTAGGTGATTGTTTCCATGTTGTTAATCCCATGTGTTCTTTATTTGAATCAACTCTATTATAAATTATCTCAGCTGCGGTATTTCCTGTAACAGCATAGTGTAATTTGTTTTGTATCGTTTTAAAAAATGTTTTTGTAATTTCTGCATCTTTATCATAATCTATACTACAAGCAGAATATATATCAGTAATTTTTTGATAAAATCTTCGTTCACTTGCTCGTATATTTCTGATTCTTTCTAATGTTTCTTCAAAATAATCTTCACCAAAAATATAGTTTGGATTTTTAAGCCTTTCATCATCCATTACTACACCTTTGATCATATATTCTTTTAAAACTTTTGTTGCCCATATTCTAAAATCTGTTGCCTTCTTTGAATTTACTCTATATCCAACAGCAATAATCATATCTAAATTATAAATTTTTACTGGTTTTTTTGAATTAACAACGTCGGTTTTTCCGACGGTGTTTTCTTCCCTTAATTCTTTACTTTTTAATATATTATTAATATGATCCGTTATTGTACTCCTGGCCACACCAAATAAATTAGCAATTAAATTTTGCGTTAACCATATATCGTTATTAATTAATAGTACTTCTACTTTTACATCATCATTAGCATTTCTATATATTAAAAAATCATGAGATGTAATTTGAAAATTTTTATCTTCATTTTTTTGGTTTTCCATTAAAATTCTCCTTTTTTCAATTATTCGGATTTTTCGAACAGTTACCTTTTATTATTTTTATTTGTTCTATTTATATCATATTTTCAACTACTTTTCAATACTTTTTTTCGAAAATTCGTTCTTATTTTATTTGAATTTTTTATTTTTTTTACTCTCATATTTCTACAAACTCTTCATCTCCGAAGCTCTAATTTACTTTCAGTGATTTCAGCAGTTTTAGTAATCTCATCTCCATATCCTGTTAAAGCCGCAAAAGGCGCAAATTGTGCTGCACGTTTTTCCATACTAAGTCTTGGATGTTTTTTAGATACATGATGTGGTAAATTTATAATATCATCATAATTTCCCATCATTAACCTCCTTTTTCTTATCTGCAACATAGTAAAAAGAGTTATACTATGCAATTTTACTCACTATGTCCTCCTATCTGGCTATTTCTTGCAATAGTTGTTCCATCTTTTTCTAAATTCATTGCTTTCAAAACAGCATTTTTTCCATATTTCTTTTTTATGTCTATTATTGCATGTTGAAGATTATTTTCTTTTTTTCTTTCTATTTTTTCTTTTGTATTTTCTTGTTCTTGTTTTTTATAATCTACAAATAAACTCATTTGTTCATCTTGCTTTTTTTCTTGAATTTCGTTTTCTTTTACTAAATTACATGCTACTACATTTATTCTTCTAACTAATAAATTTTTATTTATAATTCTTTCATAAAGCTCATCTATTGCTTCCATAATTATTTTGGTAGATGATGTTTGATTTTTTAAGTTAATAGTTCCATGTGCATGTTTTGGGATTTTTCTTCCATAGCGATCTAAAGTTACTTCTCCATTATACAAATTTTTTATTCTTGGATTTGTTAGATTTTCTACATCATATCCTATTGTTAAAACAAGTTGATTTGTAACATATTTTTTTTCTACTAAATCTAGGACAAGTAAATCTGTCATTTCTTTTACAATTAGTTTGGTTTGTTTGTAATTGTAAGGACAATGTAATACTTGACCTGAACTTAAACTATTTGTTTCTGGCTTGAATTTTTTTACATCTTCCATAGTACATGGCTCATATCCCCATGCATGGTCTATTAAAAGCTCAGCATTTACTCCAAAAAGTTTATAAAGTAATTCTTCATTTTCTATTGAACATCTTGCTACATCTCCCATTGTGAACATATTATTTGCTTCAAGCTTTTTGCTATACCCTTTTCCAACTCTCCAAAAATCTGTAAGTGGTCTATGATTCCACAATAATTTTCTGTAGCTCATTTCATCAAGCTCTGCTATTCTAACTCCGTTCTTATCTGCTTTAACATGTTTTGCTCCTATATCCATTGCAATCTTTGCTAAATACATATTCGTTCCTATGCCACCTGTTGCAGTTATTCCAGTCTGATTATAGACATCATGTATCATTGTTGTTAACATCTCTCTTGGAGTCATTTTTGCTGTTTTTAAATATTTTGTTATATCTACAAAAACTTCATCTATTGAATATGGGTATATATCATTTTTAGAAACATATTTTAAATATATACTGTATATTGATGTGCTGTATTTCATGTATTTTGCCATCTGTGGTGGTGCTGCTATATAGTCAAGTTTTAAATTTGGATTGTTTTTTAATTCTTCGCTGTCATAAGATTCACCTATAAATTCATGATTTTTTGCATTAAATTTTCTTCTATAATTTATTTCATTTACTTTTTGCACTACCTCAAATAGCCTTGCTCTACCTGGAATTTCATATGCTTTTAATGAAGGACTTACTGCTAAACAAATTGTTTTTTCTGTTCTAGATTTGTCTGCTACGACTAGGTTTGTCTTTAGTGGATCTAAGCCTCTTTCCATGCATTCAACAGATGCATAAAAGCTTTTTAAATCTATACAACAATATATGCTCACTTTCTTTCGCCTCCATTCTTTTTTTATTATATCACTTTCATTTTTATTTGTAAACAGTTGTTTGCTATTTTCTTTAAAAAAAATGTCCCAAAAAGAACCGGTCCCTGTGGAGCATGCACCAAAAAGAACCGGTCCATTTGGAACATGTACCAAAAAGAACCGGTCCCTGTGGGACATTAATCTTCTTTTACAGCTTCTCCTAACTCTTTTGCGAATTCTTTTAATAGAACTATTTTTATTGTTGTGTCTTTTCCATCTATATATTCATCCATTACTCTTTTTAGCTTTCTTAAATTTACAACTTCTTCTCTTGCAACATCTTCATTTTCCCTTGCTCTTTTTAGAATTTTTTCTTTTATTGCAACTATATCTTCATTGCTTGCGCATGATATTCTTTGGAAAATTTGGAATGCATCATAGTATTTTAATACTGGAATATTAGCACATTCTTTATCAAATCTTTCATAGAATTGTTCCATTTTCATTGGAATACATTTAAAGATTTCGTCTGCTTTTTCTTTGTATTCTTTTTCAAGAAGTTGCTCATTTAGTTCATTAAATCTATCTAAAATTTCTTGTACTTCTTCATCTGAATATTCTTTTTCATCTCTTATTACTACTTTTCCTAATTCTTCATTTACATTTGGGCAATAGCTTGAATGAAGTGATGCTATATTCATACCGTTTAAGAAAACTGATTTTAGTGTTTTTATGTCTTGATTAATTAATTTGCTTTTTGAAAAATATGCAAAATATTCAAATAATTTTACTATATCAATTAATTCAAGTTCGCCATTTTTTACTTCATCTAATGTTTCTTCAACAATTTTTATAAATTTATCATCTTGAACCTTCCAATATTCCTCAACAAGAATTTTCTTATATGCTGGAATTTTCTTTGCTTTTTCTCCTGAATTTACATTTTCCATATCTGCTTTGAATATCTTCATATCAAAAATTCTAGTTCTTATATAGTATTCTATAAATTTAAAGAATCTATATTCTGCTTTAAAATTGTAATAATAATTTCCATCAAATTCTTTTATATAAAATTGTCTATTGTCACTTAAAACCCTTGAAGAAACTAATATTGATTTATATTCTTCATTGTCTTTTATATTTTTGAATTTTTCTTTTGTTATCTTTCCTGCTTTTATTTCAAATGAAGCTGCTATAGTAAATATTAGCATTGTTTGCATTACTCTGTTGTTTGTATTTGGGTAAAATCTATTTACTTCATCAAATATTTTATTAAAATCATTTAATGCATGTTTTAAAATTCTTAGGTTTCTAGTACCACTCTTTTTAAATGTGTTCATTATTAATTCTGTATTTTCTCTTAAAAACCTTGTTAATTCTCTATTTCCCTCATATCTCATAAGTATTCCATTTATAATATAGTCAAATTGAGGGGCATATTCAAAGGTTTCTCCAATTAGCTTTTCTTTTATTCTTTCATAGTCATTTGCTTTATCAAATACATGCTCTATTTTTTCTTGAATTTTTTCAACCATTGGTAAGTCTTTTTTGTTAAGCTCACCTTGCTTGTCTAATAAATATGTTGCTATAAAAGTCTTCATTTCTAAGTTACTGCTTTTTATTTTTGTTGATAATTCTTTTTCATTGCATATTATTATTGTTTTTATGTGATCATGTTCAACAAAGTTGTTTATATAACCTAAAATATCTATAACATCAACATTTGCTCTTTCTAGGTCATCAAAGCATAATACTTTGTCATCTGTTGAGAAAAATTCTTCATAATCTATTTTGCTTCCATTTGCTGCAGCACCAAAAAAGTTTGCCATATCTATTCCTGTTTTTGCATATTCTGGAATTGATGTTTGTCCATGTGCATCCATATATTTTCTAAGATTTCTATCCATAAGTTGAGATGTTTCCATAAATATTTTTTTACTTATTTCTTCTAGGTTAGAAATTCCATATAATGACATATATATTGTGGTAAATCTTTTTCCATTTAATTTTAAACTGTCTATTTTTTTCTTTACTTGATTATTCCAAAAATATGTCTTTCCTGAACCCCATTCTCCATTTATCATTATTGCATAGTCAGTGTAATCTGAACGTACATAGTCTAATATGCTTTCTATTAAATCATCCATCTTATTTCCTCCTTTAATCTTTTGCTAAATATTAATACTTTTTTATGTTGATGTGTCTATATTTTAATCTTTTGCAAGTGTATATATATCTATTTTGCTTGCGTCTGCTTGTTTTAATATTTTACTGCATTCATTTACTGTCGAACCGGTTGTGTATATATCATCTATTAATAAAATCTTTTTATTTATTATTTTGTCTTTATTAAATAATTTATATGCATCTTTTACATTCTGCTCTCTTGATATCTTATTTAATTCACTTTGAGGTTTATTATTTTTTTGTTTTATCAAAATATCATTCATTATTTTTGCGTTTAATTCTTTTGCTAAATCTTTTGCAATTAGCAAACTTTGATTATATCCTCTTAGGTTTAATCTTTTTTTGCTTATAGGCACTGGTATTATTATATCATAAAAATCAAATTGTAAATACATTTTTTGATATTTATTTAAAAAATTCACAAAACTTTTACATAAGTATGGTCTTTCATTAAATTTGTAATTTAAAAGTAGGTTTCTTACCATACCATCATATTTAAAAGTGTAAAAATGATTTTCAAAATATTTATCTTCGTATTTATCGTTTCCCCAAATTGCTTCCTTTTTAAGTTTTTCTTCACATTTTTTACATAGGAATGTACTTTTGCCTTTTCCACATATTCCACAAAATTGTGGATAAATTATGTCTAATATTTTGTCTAATAAATTCAAGTTTTCTCCTTTACCTTCACCTTAATTGATAATTAAGGATAAACAATAATTTTACTTTTTTATATTTAATACTTTTAGTGCATCTAAAATATTTTTTACTCCCACAATTTCCATTTTATATTTTTCTTCTAAGTATTTTTTATTATTTTCTGGTATTATGCATCTTTTAAATCCAAGTTTTTCTGCTTCTTTTAGTCTTTTTTCTATCATGTTGATTCTTCTTACTTCTCCTGTTAACCCGACTTCTCCCATTATAACTGTATCTTTAGGAATTGATATATTTCTAAATGATGATGCACATACACATACAACTCCTAAATCTATAGATGGTTCATTTAATTTTATTCCACTAACTACATTTACATATATATCTTGTCCACCAATATTTAAATTCGCTCTTTTTTCTAGCACTGCAATTAATACTGCTAATCTATTGTAATCTAAACCATTAGCTGTTCTTTTTGGAATTCCAAATACACTTAAAGTTGTTAAGGCTTGAAGCTCAATAAGCATCGGTCTTGTTCCTTCCATACTTGCAACTACACATGAGCCTGATGGATTATCATCTCTTTCGGAAATTAGAATTTCTGATGGATTTGTAATTTCTACAAGCCCCTCTCCTTTCATTTCAAACATTCCTATTTCATTTGTTGAACCAAATCTATTTTTTACTCCTCTTAGAATTCTGTATGAAAAATATCTTTCTCCTTCTAAGTATAAAACAGTATCTACCATATGTTCTAAAACTCTTGGTCCTGCTATTGTTCCATCTTTTGTTACATGCCCTATTATAATTGTTGTAATATCTTTAGATTTACATATTCTCATAATCTGAGCTGTTATTTCTCTTACTTGGCTTACACTTCCGAGCAGCTGATGAAAGTTCATCTGAATACATTGTTTGTATTGAATCTATTATTACAAGTTTTGGCGTAATTTCTTCTATTTGTTCATTAATTACTCCTATATCTGTCTCCCCTAAAAATAAAATGTCATCGTTGTGTATTTTAAGTCTATCTGCTCTTAATTTTATTTGCTCTGCAGATTCCTCCCCAGATACATATAAAACTTTTCCTTCTCCTTTTATTTTGTCACATAGCTCTAAAATAAGTGTGGATTTTCCTATTCCTGGCTCCCCTCCTAACAGTATTAAAGAGCCTTTTACTAGGCCTCCTCCTAATACTCGGTCTAGTTCTCCAAATCCAGTAGATGTTCTACTTACATCTTGTCCTTTATAGGAATTAAGTAATTTAGGTTCATTTCTTGTTTTTAATTTTTTTACTCCATTTTCTGTAATTTTATCTATTTTTTGCTCAACAAATGTATTCCAACTATTACAAGCTGGACATTTTCCCATCCATTTAGCACTTTCACAACCACATTCATTACATACAAATACTGTTTTTGTCGTTTTTGCCATTTATATTATCTCCTTTTCTTGTTATGCTTAAATTGTTTTCAATTTGTTCATTTATTTTTAAATTCTACTATAATCAGTGAAAAAAAGCAAGTAAATTTAAAAAGCAATTAACTAAATTTAGCTAATTGCTTTTTATAATTATTCTGCCTTTTTCTTTATAATTACTGTACTTATAATTGTGATTAATGATATTCCAAACATTGCAAAATACATAACTATGTTATCTCCTGTTTTTGGTGACATTGTAGTACTTGTATCAGCAGATTGAATATTATCTTCTTCACTAGATTGTATTTCTTCATCTGATAATAAGTTTATATAAATTTGTGATTTAACAGTTCTATAATGTTCTGTATCATCTGGAATATAAATTATTTCATATACACCAGATTCTTCTATTTTTGCATCAGGGGCTGCCCATGCCCAACCTTCTGGTAATTCTAATTCTGCTAAAGTTGATTTTTCTCCTTTTTTCAATGTGAAGTCATTTGGTTTTGTTACCACAGGTGATGCTTTTACAACTTCTACATCAATTTCAACATCATAAATTGTATTGTAATTATTTGTATCTTTTGGAGTATATTTGAATTTATACGTATGTGTTCCTAATTCTCCTACTGTTCCTTGTTCTTCACAAGTCCATCCTTCTGGTAAAACTATATCTGATATATCACTTCCCCATCCTATAGTTAAGTTATCAGGAATTGTATAATTTGGGTCAATCTTTTTGATGTTTAGTTTTAATTTAGGATGTAAATTTTGTTTAGAATAATCGTAATTTTTTGTATCTGCCGGTGTGTATATAGCTTCATATCCATTATTGTTTACTGTTGGCACTATACTTGGGTCATCCCATTTCCAACCTGCTGGTAATCCAATATCTGATAAATGTCTATTTGGGTCATATTCCATTTCTTCAAATGTTGGTATATCTATTGGTTCTGCTAATTTTTTCTTTACATGAACTGTTATTTCAATATTGTTTACAATTGCATAATTTTCTGTATCATCTGGAGTAAATGTTGCTATAAATACATTGTTTCCAGCATCTCCTACAGGAACATTTGGTGTATTCCATGTAAATCCATGTGGTAAAACTACACTTGATAATGTATCTCCATATGTTGCTGTTAAATCTGTTGGTATATCAAATTGTGGTTTTGCTTTTCCAACTTCTATTGTTGCATTTATGTCTGTAACCGTTTCATAGTTTATAGTATCATTTGGTGTAAATGTTACTTTAAATGTGTGTGTTCCTACATCTCCAACTGATGTTGTTAAATCATCTTGCCATGTGAATTTTCCGTTTTGTAATTTTGGTAATTCTACATCTGCTAAAGTTTCATCTTTATAAGCTGTTAATTTTGGTGCATCAAATGTAGGTCTTGCTTTACTAACTTTTATAGGTAATACAGGTTCTAAATTTTGGTCTGAATAATCATAATTGTTACTATCTGTTGGTGTATAAATTGCTTTATATCCTGTATTTCCAACTGTTGGAACAGTACTTGGATTTTCCCAAGTCCATCCATCAGGTAAATCGATATCTGATAAGTGTGTATTTGGATTATATACCATATCTGGTATTGTTGGCACTACTATTGGATCTGCTTTTGCTTTATTTACTTTAACTGTAATTTCTATGTTCTCTACAACTGTGTAATTAGTTGTATCAGTTGGTGTGTATTTTGCCATAAATGTATGCTCTCCTGCATCTCCAACTGACTCATCTGGTGTAATCCATTCAAATCCATCTGGTAAAGTTACTTCTGACAATGTATCTCCATATGTTGCTGTCAATCCTGTTGGAATTGTATAACTTGGGGTTGCTTTTACTACTTTTATAGGAATTTCTACTTCTACTATATTATAGTTTTCTTTATCATCTGGTGTATAATATCCTGCAAAACTTCTTTCTCCTACAGCTCCTACTGACTGAGTTGCATCTTTCCAACTAAATCCACTTGGCAATTTTATATCTGATAATTTTTTACCATATTCTACAACTAAATTATCTGGGATTTTATATGTTGGGTTTGCTTTTGCAACTGTTATTGTTACTTCAATATTTTCTATAGTATTGTAATTTTGTGTATCAGTTGGTACAAATTTTACTTTAAATTTGCGTTCTCCTGCATTTCCTACTGGAGTTTTTCCATCATCTTGCCATTGGAATGTTCCATTGTCTGCAGTAGGTAATATTACACTTTCTAATAAGTCCCCATATGTTGCTGTTAAATCTGTTGGAACTGTATATTGTGGATTTGCTTTTTGAACAGTAATTTTTGCTGGAATTCTAACTGTACGGAAGTTTACTTGGTCACTTGGTGTAAATATTACTTTAAATGTATTTACTCCTACATTTCCAACTAAAGTTTCTTCTCCTTGTTCCCATGTATATGTTCCGTTAATTGCAACTGGTAAAGTAAGTGTTTTTAAAGCATCTCCATATGTTGCTGTAAATTCTATTGTTTTTTGGCAATCTGGTGTTGCTTTTCCAACTGTTACATCTATATCAATATCTTCTACAATCTCGTAATTATTTGTATCTTTTGGCACATATTTTGCTTTAAATGTACGTTTTCCAACTTCTCCTACTGATTGTTCTCCATTTACCCATTCAAATCCATCTGGTAAAACTACATCTTTTAATTTGTCTCCATATCCTGCTTCTAAGTTAGTTGGTTTATTATATTCAGGTATTGCTTTTGCAATTTTAATAGTTATAGGAATGTTTGTTATTGTTTTATAGTGTTCACTATCATTTGGTACAAATTTTACTGTAAAGCTTGTTGTATTTGTACCTACATTACCAACTAAGGTATCTAATGATTGTTCAAATACATATGTTCCATCTGCACTTGTAGGTAAAGTTAATTTTGAAAGTGTATCTCCATATGTTGCATTTAATTCTATATCTTCTTTATATTCTGGTGTTCCTTGTTTTACATCTAATGTTACTGTTAAATCACTTAATTCACTAAATTTATTATTGTTTGGTTTATATTTTACATTAAATGTATTTTCTCCTATATCTCCAACTGGTGTTCCCTCATCGTCTTGCCAAATATAGGTACCATTTTCATCACTTGATAATTCTACATCTTTTAAAGTTTTTCCATATTCAGTTTCTATTTTTTCTAAATTGTCTACAATTAAACATTCAAATGTTGCTGTTTTTTCTCTATATGTTACTTTTACTGTAGTTATTCCTTTTTTAGTTGATGTAAAATCACTTATATATTCTTTTTCTATATCAATTGTTGCTGTTGTGTCATTATCATATGTTATTTCAATTTTTCCACCTTCTATATTTATTTTATCTCCTACTTTATAGGTTGTTTTATTAGGTGGTGTTATACTTATTGATTTTACTTGTTTTTCTCTAACTGTAATATCTAATCCTCCAGCTAAATATGCTGTGCCAGAAGAATAATATATAGCATAATATGTTCCACTATCACTTAAAGTATATTTCATAGGAAAGTATACACTATTTCCATTTTCTATTACTGAATCATCATTTTGGTCATAATGCTTTATTGAATTATATCCTCTAGTATTATTATCTACAACTTGATATAATTCGTATTTTGATGTTCCTGTCATATATCTGTATAATTGTATATTTTTTTCAGACTCTTCTATAACATCAGTTTCACCTGAAAGATATGAACTTTTGTAACCAGAATCTAAAGTATATTTAATTTTTATTTCTTTTAAAATATTATCTGGATCTTTTATGTCTTCTGGCAAATTTGCCGCATTAGCTGAATTTTTCCAACATTGATTTGCTTCATCAGGTATCCATTTACCGTCAACTTTTATTGTAGCTGTTTTTCCTGTGTTAGTTTGAATATTAATTGAATCAGGTAAAAATGTTGCTATTTGTTCCAATTTTTTTGTATTTGCTGTATCCATTTTTACATTGTTATAACCATTAATACTATATCCTGTAACAATAGTATCTTTTATATCAAAAAATTCTGTTGTATATTCTAGTTTAACTTCTTTTCCCGTTGTTTTTTCTTTTATACCTTCTACTTCTACTTTGTATTTATCACCATTTACATATTTATTACCAGTTACTGGAGTTGGTTGAGCAAAAACAATATAGGTCCAACTAGCATCATACATTAACTTTCCATTTGCTTTTGTACATTCATATTGCTCATTATTATTTAAATTAGTTACAATAATTTTTATATCTTCTACATTGTCAAATTTAAGAGTATTTAATTCTAATGTCCATGCAGAAGTTCTCGCATTTACAGTATCGTCTATTGGCATATATCCTGGCGCTGGATATGCATAATATGCTAAATCTTTTTGATTATAATCTGAACTTGTTCTTACAGTATCTGTTCCTATGGCAACATTGCCTGAATAACCAAATTGTACATTATTCCATTTACTTAAAAGAAGTGCAGCTCTATGACCTATTTGATCAAATGTTCCTGAAAATAGTTTATATCCTTCTTCTATCCATGAAGATATAGCGCCTTGTGGAGTACTATCATATGCTAAAATATTGTGTCCACAATGAGCACCTTTATCCCATAAATCTTGACTCATATCTTCTGGCTTAAGTGAATCCTTTACTATATGGTTAAAGTCGAAATTACGAATTAAAGCACCTGCTTGTAGAGCATCAGAATGTTCAGATGTTACTGAAAGTGGTCTTGCACCTATTAACCATCTGTAATAATTTGTCATATCTGTCATTATTTTATGAGTATCGCTTGTTAACTTTCCTGGCTCATAAGGATATTCTAATGATGGTGGTGTTATAAACCATGTATTTCTATCATTATCTTTATATGTTGTATCGTTTCCTAATGCTTTTGAATATTCTTCTTTTATTTCTTCCTTCGTTCTTTTGCTAAATATTTCCCATTCATTGGCATTAAATGTCTCTACAGTGTTTGCATTTACACAAAAATAGCCAACTAAAATTAAAATTATAGCAAAAAATAAAATTGTAAAAACGGCTCTGCCGTTGGCTTTTATAGGGATACCCCCACCCCGATTTTTTTACGTGTTTTGCATATTTTTTCATTAAATTTACACCTTTCTTTCTTAAAAAATAATTTTACATAATTATATATCAAATCATTGCAATTGTCAATATAATGCGACTTTATTTCTATATCAAAGTGAAGTCTATCTTTGATATTTTTCATGGGTAGAAAAATCCGACATGCTGTCACATGTCGGATTTTTTGATAATTTTTCAATTATCTTAGGTCAATCACCTTTTGGTGAAATTATGAATACCTTATTTTATATTTCTATTATACTACAAATTTAAAATTTTGCAACATTATTCAAAAAAACTTCTAAAAATCGTTCGACAAAAATCGACATTATAAAATCTTTTTTTTCCAGAAGTCTCATCCAACTTCTTGAATTACATCTAACTTACTCTGTGTATCTGTATCCATTGCTAAGCCCCTTGTTTTTGCAACCTTAATTAAATAATCTAGTTTTGCTTGGTTTGCCTTAATATTATAAGTATAATAATCTATTAAATCCTCTTCTGCAAATTCAAAATTTTTATGTGCTTCATCTAATATTCTTCTTGTAGCAATTATGCTACGAAGTAATTCTCTGTTTTTTTCATCTTCTGTTAAATCTTTTATCTTTTCATCTTTGATATATTCTCTTTCCATACAAAATCATCCTTCCTAAAAAATTTAAAGAAAAATTCTTTGTCCAAAAATTTAAAAATCTTTGCGTATCATTCTCTTTATATAATATATTCCAAATTTTACTTTTTATTCTAAAAAACTTGATATATCTAGATAAATATTGTATAATTCATGTAATTGTAAGAAAAATAACTAATTTTAATTTTTAAAATATTAGCAAAATAAGAAAGGATGATTTAAATGATAGACATTAAATTTTTAAGAGAAAACCCTGATGTTGTTAAAGAAAATATTAAGAAAAAATTTCAAGACCACAAATTAGTTTTAGTTGATGAAGTTCTTGAATTAGACAAGAAAAATCGTGAAGCTAAACTAAATGGAGACAATTTACGTAATGAAAGAAAAAATTTAAGTAATGAAATAGGAAATTTAATGAAATCTGGTGAAAAAGCCAGAGCTGAAGAAATTAAGCAAAAAGTTCAAGAAATAAACAATACTCTTGAAAAAAATGAAGCTTTAGAAAATGAGCTTTCAGAAGAAATAAAATTAAGAATGATGAAAATTCCAAATATTATGCATGAATCTGTTCCAATAGGAGAAGATGATAGTAAAAACGTTGAAATTCAAAAATTTGGAGACCCAGTTGTTCCAGATTATGAAATTCCATTTCATGGAGAAATTTTAGAAGCTTTAGATGGATTAGATTTAGATAGTGCAAGACGTGTTGCAGGAAATGGTTTTTATTATTTAATGGGAGATGTTGCAAGACTTCACTCTGCTGTTTTAACATATGCTAGAGATTTTATGATAAATAAAGGGTTTACTTATTGCATTCCCCCTTATATGATTCGTTCTAATGTTGTAACAGGTGTTATGAGCTTTGAAGAAATGGATGCAATGATGTATAAAATTGAAGGAGAAGATTTATATTTAATTGGTACTTCTGAACATTCTATGATTGGTAAATTTAAAGACCAAATTTTGGACAAGTCTAAAATGCCTTATACTATGACATCTTATTCTCCATGTTTTAGAAAAGAAAAAGGTGCCCATGGTATTGAAGAACGTGGTGTATACAGAATCCATCAATTTGAAAAACAAGAAATGATAGTTGTATGTGAACCAGAAGATAGTTGGGAATGGTATGACAAAATGTGGAGTTATACTGTTGAATTTTTTAGAAGTATGAATGTTCCTGTAAGAACTTTAGAATGTTGTTCTGGAGATTTAGCTGACTTAAAAGCAAAATCATGTGATGTTGAAGCTTGGTCTCCTCGTCAAAAGAAATATTTTGAGGTTGGAAGTTGTTCTAATTTAACAGACGCACAAGCTCGTAGAC
The DNA here is from genome assembly GCA_947632745.1 of uncultured Clostridia bacterium. Classification (GTDB taxonomy): domain Bacteria; phylum Bacillota; class Clostridia; order TANB77; family CAG-508; genus CAG-269. The sequence goes on from CANRQH010000008.1 coordinate 19,438, forward strand.
TTGGTATTAGAATTAAAGGAGAAAAAGAAAATTATTTTGCACATACTTTAAACAATACTGTAGTTGCACCACCTAGAATGTTAATTGCAATTGTTGAAAATAATTACAGACCAGATGGAAGTGTAATTATTCCAGAAGTTTTAAGACCTTATATGGGTGGATTAGAAAAAATTAGTAAATAAAATTAGAAAAGAGGTTATATGTTAATTAAAAATCCACAATTTGAAATTTCAGCAGTAAGCCCTAAACAATACCCTAAAAATGATTTACCACAAATTGTTTTAGTTGGAAAATCTAATGTTGGAAAATCAAGTTTTATAAATACAATGATAAATAGAAAAAAATTAGCTCGAACCAGTTCTGAACCTGGAAAAACAAGACAAATTAATTTTTACAATATAGATGAAAAATTTTATTTTGTAGATTTACCAGGATACGGTTATAGCAAGATGTCAAAGCAAGAGCAAGTAAAGGTTGGAGAATTTATTGAAGAATATTTATCTAAAACAGATAAAATTTCTTTAATTATATTTTTAATAGATATAAGGCATTCTCCAACTGAAAATGATAAGCTTATGTATAACTATATAATAAGCACTAAAAGACCATTTTTATTAGTGGCAAATAAAGCTGATAAAATTGCACCCACCAAAGTTTTAGATACATGCTTAGCTTTACAAAAAGAAATCAATCCTTTGATGGATGCTACTATCCTTCCATTTTCTTCAGAGAAAAAGATTTATACAGATGAAGTTTGGGATTTTATAGAAATGATTTTGAGGACATGATGCTTTTTTTCTCCGTCCCCAAAATCATCAAATTAATTTTTCTAATTCTTTTATTTTATCCCTTAATTCTGCAGCTTGCTCAAATTCCATTTTGCTAGCATGTTCTAGCATTTCGTTTGTTAATCTGTTTATAACATCTGTAATATTTTCATCTTTTTCTTCTTTAAATTCTACTTCTATGTCTTCTACCTGTGTTGCTTTTATTGCATCTCTTACAGATTTATTTATTGTTTTTGGAGTTATTCCATGCTTTTCATTATATTCCATTTGAATTTTGCGTCTTCTATTTGTTTCTGAAATTGCTTTTTCCATTGATTCTGTAAGCTCGTCTGCATACATTATAACTGTGCCATCTGTATTTCTTGCAGCTCTTCCTATTGTTTGAATTAATGAGCGTTCTGAACGCAAGAAACCTTCTTTGTCGCTATCAAGTATTGCAACTAGCGATACTTCTGGAATATCTAAGCCTTCTCTTAATAGGTTTATTCCAACTAATACATCAAACTCCCCTAACCTTAAATTTCTTATTATCTCCATTCTTTCTAGGGCTTTTGTATCTGAATGCATATAATTTACTTTTACATCTAAACTTTTTAAATATTCTGTTAGGTCTTCTGCCTGTTTTTTTGTTAATGTTGTAACAAGGACTCTTTCATTTTTTTCGGTTCTTTTTCTTATTTGCTCTAATAAATCATCTATTTGGTTTTCAACTGGCTTTACTTCTATTTTAGGGTCTAAAAGTCCTGTTGGTCTTATTATTTGTTCTACCACATTTTCTTTTGAATGCTCTTTTTCATATTCTGCTGGTGTTGCACTTACAAATATTGCTTGATTTATTCTTTGTTCAAACTCTGGAAATTTTAGTGGTCTATTATCATATGCCGAAGGTAATCTAAATCCATAGTTTACTAAAGAATCTTTTCTTGATTTATCTCCATTATACATTGCTCTAACTTGTGGAATTGTTGCATGTGATTCATCTATTAAAAGTAAGAAATCTTTTGGAAAGTAGTCAAATAATGTATATGGCGGACTACCTGGTGCTCTTCCGCTCATGTGTCTTGAGTAGTTTTCTATTCCTTGGCAGAAACCTGTTTCTTTCATCATTTCTATATCAAAATTTGTTCTTTCTTCAATACGCTGAGCTTCTATTAATTTGTTTTGTGATTTAAAGTATTTTATACGCTCTTCTAATTCTTCCTCTATTGTTACTATCGCTCTTTCCATTTTGTCTTTGCTTGTTACATATTGTGAAGCTGGTGGTACTAAAATATGTTTTCTTGTTCCTATCTGCTTTCCTGTAAGTGGATTTATTTCTGAAATTTTTTCTATTTCATCTCCCCAAAATTCCACTCTTACTGCAGATTCACTTTCTGATGATGGGTATATTTCTAATATATCTCCTTTTGCACGAAATGTTCCTCTTTTAAAATCCATTTCATTTCTTGAATATTGCATTGTAACAAGTTTTTTCATTACTTCATCTCTAGATTTTGCCATCCCCGGTCTTAATGACATCATCATTTCTTGGTAATCTATTGGGTCTCCTAAACCATATATACAGCTGACAGATGCTACAACTATTACATCTCTTGTTTCAAATAAAGATAATGTTGCAGAGTGACGAAGCTTGTCTATTTCGTCATTTATTGAAGCATCTTTTTCTATGTATGTATCTGACTGTGCTATATAACTTTCAGGTTGATAGTAATCGTAATAAGATACAAAGTACTCAACATTGTTTTCTGGGAAAAATTCTTTAAATTCCGAATATAATTGCCCTGCTAGTGTTTTATTATGTGCTAAAACAAGAGTTGGTTTTTGTACTTTTTCTATTATATTTGCCATTGTGAAGGTTTTTCCGTGAACCGAGTTACTCCAAGTAAAGTTTGAAATTTCTTACCTTCTTTTATCCCATTTGATAAGTATTCTATTGCTTCTGGCTGGTCGCCAGTTGGTTTATACTCTGAATGTAATTTGAACATTTTCCCTCCTTATTTCTATCGTTAAATTATTTACATATTTTTAATTTTTCATCTATTCTTTTTAACCATTTATCATCATTATTCATTTTCTTTTCAAAAACTTTTTTTACTTCTTCTAGGCATTTTTGTGCTTCATCATATTGTTTGCTTCCAATATAGCCATCAGCCAAACATTCTAAAGCGTCCATGATAGAAAAATCATCTTGATGAAAGTTTAATCTTCTAATTCTAAGTGCTTCTTGTAATTGCTCTAACCCCTCTTTATAATTTCCAAGTTTGCAGTTAGCTTGTCCAAGTGACATAAGAGCTGTAGCTATATCTGTACTTTCCTTGTCATATTTTAATGATAATATATTATAAGCTTTATATGCACATTCTTTTGCTTTATCATATTCATTAAGTTGATAATGTAATCTTGACAAAGCTATATTTGTGTTTCCAATTTTATAATGATTTTCTGGTAAAATTTTGTTATATATTCTTGTAACTTCATCTAACAATTTCTTTGCTTCTAAAGGTTGTCTATCTTTTAAATAAGAATATGCTCTTGACTTTATATAGTCTGCTAATAAATATCCATCTGTTTCTATTGACCTTAATACATTTATTGCTTTTTCATTATAATCTATTGCTTTGTCTACTTTATAGCATTTATTATTTACAAATCTCAATAAGTCATAAGTTTTTGCAACTTCAATAGAATTTTCTGTATATTCTTGTTTTTGGATTTCTAAAATTTCTAACAGTAATTTTTCAGCTTGTTCATAATATCCTAAATCTCTTAAAAATTTTGCAATTCCTATAAAACTTTCTATATTTTCTTTATCAATTTTTCTATAATTATTATATATATTTAGTATAATTCCTTCATATTTTAATCTTTCTGTTTGATGCATTTTCCAAGAGTCCATTGAAGTTAAATTTTTAAATAAATTTTTGCAATTTTCTAAATTTGGTTCACATTCATTTTTTACAACATCTCTTATTAAAGGATGAAGTGCAATATTATCTGTTTGCCAGTCATGCAAAATCCAATTCTTTTTTATTAAATTATCTATCGTGAATCCATCTTCATAATCACATAATTCTAATAATATTCCAAATTCTATTCCTTCAATAGAAAACATACTTAAATTTTTTAAAACATCTTTTTCTTCCTCTGTTATTTTTGATAAATCAAATAATGTTTTTATATAATTATAAATAGTATTGTTTTCGTATAAATGATTTACCTTCCCAGCAATATTCGGATTTATTCCTTTTTCTAATAATTTGTACATTTCTTCTGGCTTTTTTCTTGAGCTTTGCATATATTTTGCAATTAGCTCAATTCCTAATGTGTGACCTTTTATAAGATTAATTATTTTTATTATAAAGTCTTTTTGAAGATCTATCATATTTAAGACTTGATAATTTTGAGAAAATAATTGTAATAATTCATCCATATCTTGCATGGCATTTACTTGTATAACAGGATTGCCTATAAATGAAAAATCATATCTCGTTGTAAATATAACATCATAGTTTCCAGATAAGAAATTTTCAAGATTTTCATCTAATTCTACATCAAAATTGTCAATTATTATTAATATCTTATTTTTCTCTGCTATTTCCTTTAAGATTTCTAATTTTCTTTCAAAAAACTCTTTGTCTGATTCAAGAATTCCTTGACTATTTTGAGTTCTATATATATTAGTTATTTTTATTGCATTTTCACTAATAATTAATTGCTCTAAATCAGAAACATATTTCGCAAAAATAATTTTATCATATTCTTTTTTATGTATATTTGCATATTTTTTTGCTATTTCACTTTTTCCTACACCACCAATTCCTTGCAAAAATACGCATTTATTATTTTTTAAACCCTCTTCTATTTCTAATAATTCCTTATTTCTTCCTATAAAATGAATATTATTTAATATATTAGTACTTATTAAGTCTACTTCTTTTTTAGGAATAATGTCATTATTTTCTTTTAAAATATATGATACTCTATCTGTTAATTCTATAATTCTTTTTTCTAGTGGTGGAGTTACAGCATCTAACCAATGCAATCTTCCTAAATAATATTTTGCATCTGCACTTATTTCATCATTTGAAATTTTAAATGGTATTACATGAACTTGTTCTTTTTTTCTTATTCTTTCTGCAACATAGTTTATTTCATTTAATACATCAAATGATTCTGAAGATTCATGGTTTAGTATTAAAATAAATACTTTACATCTATCAATTATTTCGATAATATTTTTTGCATAAGCATCTTCTGTGTCTCTTGGTGCATACCAAACTCTTATTCCTCTTTCTTCTAATGAATGAGCCACAGCTTGAGTTACTTTTAAACAACTTTTTGTATGATGACTAATAAAAACATCTATATCTTTCATAGCTATAACTTATATCAATTCCTTTCATATACATCTTTATTATTTATTATTGCATTTTTTCTTTCTTAATTTGTTTTTGATACCCTTCTTCCTCTAGATAATACACTTAAACCCACATTAATTATTTTTTAACTCTTCTGCTTTATACACATTATATCCTTCATATCTATAACTTGCGTCAATGCCTTTCATATAAACTTCTCTATCGTGTATTTTTTCAGTTAATGCCTCTTTTAATAAAAATTTTATTTCTGTGTCTTTAATTGGACTTCTTTCCATAGCTAACAAATAATCCTCTTTATCTATTTTGTTCCAATCAATAACTTTACCAATTTCTTTTTTTAAAATCATATCAAGCCAAATTCTTGTACTTCTCCCGTTTCCCTCTCTAAATGGATGCGCAATATTCATTTCAATATATTTTTCTACAATCTCATCAAAATTTGATTGTGGCATTTTATCTATATTTTTCAAAGCATCCTCTAAATACATACTAGATGCAAATCTAAAATTGCTTTTAGAAATATTTTCTGTTCTTATTTTGCCCGCAAATTCATATATGGCTTCAAATAAATATTTATGAATTTCAGCTAATCCTTGAAATGTTCCAACTTCAAACTTGTCTAATTTTCCAGTTTCAAATAATTCTATTGCTTTTAGTTTTGTTATTCTTTCTTCTTCTCTTGCAAATTCTATTTCATCATTTATTCCTAATTTATTTTTTAATAACATTTGCTTTCTCCTTTATTTTAGATTTTCTTATCTTTATTTATTTGTTTTTGATACCTATCTTCTTCTGAACAATACACTTAAACCCACACAATTTTCTTTGTATTTTTAAGTCCATTATTACTTTTACTATCATAAC
>CANRQH010000009.1 GCA_947632745.1 uncultured Clostridia bacterium
CTGTCTATTTTTCCATTTTCAATATCTTCTTTTAAGAAATTAATTGCAAAACCATTTTTTCCATAGCTTCCATCATCTGTTGCAATTATTAAATTACTTGAAACTTCATTAAATTCTTTTTCTAAAATTACTAAATCTTTATTTCTAAATCCTAGATATGTATTTACATTTTTTCCTTCATTTTTTGCTTGTTTTGCAAGTTCATACAATGGGAATATTCCTATTCCTCCTCCAATTATTCCTAAATTTTGATATTTAGAATAATCAAATGTTCCATATCCTAAAGGTCCTATAATATCAATTAAATCTCCTTCTTTTTTCTTAGAAAGTAAAGTTGTTCCTTTTCCTTTTACTTGAAAAATGAATTCTAAAATTCCATTTTCTTTATCTATATTATGAATACTTATAGGTCTTCTTAAAAACGGCTCTACACTTTCTGTTACTCTAATTTCAAGAAATTGACCTATTTTTGCCTGATTTGTAATTTCTTTAGCTTCTACACTAAATTTGAAAATATCTTCTTTTAATTTTTCTACTTTTACTAATTTACTAAAAACTTGTACTTTTGGCATAATAAAAATCCTCCTTTTTTCATTTAGGGACACATCTTATTTTTTTATAATATCCCTAATCATTTTTAAACATCTGTCCACAATTGTAAATTTTTCAATTTAAAAACTGTCCCTAGATGTAAATTGCTTGATTGAGCTCGTCTCTCATTCTTATTGCTTCTGCTCTAGTTGCTTTTGCATATTCTTCTTCTGTAAATTTATCTTTCCACAAATCCGATTTATATGCTGTCATTAAGCTTCTTGATGCATTTACTATTCCTCCAATTCCGTTTTTATCAAATCCTAAAGTAATGTCTTCAGCTTTTCCCCCTTGTGCTCCATATCCAGGAATTAGGAAAAATGTATGTGGTGCTTTTTCTCTTAATTCTTTTAATTGTTCAGGGTATGTTGCTCCAACTACTGCTGATATGCTACTGTAGCCATATTCTCCTCTTAAATCTTCTCCCCATTTTTCTACAAGCGATACTACTTGTTCATATACTTTATTTCCGTTTTCTAATTTTAAATCTTGCAATTCTCCTGATGATTTATTTGAAGTTTTTACAAGTACAAATACTCCTTTATTGTACTTTTTACTATCTTCTACAAATGGCTTTACACAATCTGTTCCCATGTATGGGTTTACTGTTACAAAATCACTATCATATATTTTTTCTTCATATTCTTCTAATGATGTTTTTCCTAAAAATGTGTTTGAATATCCTTGAGATGTTGTTCCTATATCTCCCCTTTTTGCATCTGCTATTACTATTAGATTTTTTTCTTTTGCATAATCTACTATTTCTTTAAATGCTTTTAGGCCTACTGATCCCATCATTTCAAAATATGCAAGTTGTGGTTTTACTGCTGGAATTATGTCTTTTGTTTCATCAATTAATTTTTTAAAAAATTCAACTGTTGCTTTTGCAAATCCTTCTAATGTTTTGGGATATTTTGATTTTATGCAATCTGGCAACATTTCATACCTTGGGTCTATTCCCATAACTATTGGACTTTTCTTTTCTTGAATTTTTCCAATTAATTCGTCCATAATATTTTTTTCCATATTTTATTACATTCCTCCTTAAATTACAAATCTAGTAAAAGAATATATTCTAGTAGTTAAAATTTGTTTCAAACTCTTTTTTCAATGTTTTTTGTAATTCTATCATAAATATTTACTAATTACAAGATTTTAAATTTACTTTTACTTTTCTATTACAATTAAGTCTTTTTATAATTTATAATTTTTTACATTTTTTTAATTTATCTTACAGGTTTCGACAAATTTCGAGCTTCAATTGTTATATAATATATTTTAAGGCTATATGCCTTGGAATGGGGGTGATTATATTGCCTCACAATAAACATATGAAAAAAAACACTAGTAGATTTTCTAAATTTATACAAAAATTTACTAACATTATGAAAATGATTTATGAAATTTTGAAAGTGTTACAAATGTTAGTGGATTTTTTCCACTAAAAAAAGTCGAGCACTAGGATGCTCGACTTTTTTGTGTAAGCTACAATCCCTTGGATTGAGTTCACTATGATAATATTGCCTCATTCTTTATACTATTATTATACACCAAAATGCAAAAAAATCAACTGATTTCTATAAAATTTTAATAAAAAGTTCTCGACAAAATTCGACATGCACAAAAAAGAACCGGTCCCTGTTGTACATGCACAAAAAAGAACCGGTCCCTGTGGGACAAAAAAAGCAAATGCTTTTACGCACTTGCTTTATTAGGTTTTGTCTTTGTTATTTTTATATTTTCTTTTTGAGTAACATCTTTATTTTCATTTATAACAATTTCAGGTTTTTTTGTTTTTGTAACTGTTTCTTTTGTTATAATGCATTTTTCAATTCGTTTATCAGATGGAATTTCGAACATTATATCTGTCATTATATCTTCTATTATAGAACGCAATCCTCTTGCACCTGTTTTTAGTTCTATTGCTTTATCTACAATAGCTTCTATTGCTTCATCTTGGAATTCTAGTTCTACGCCATCCATTTCAAATAGCTTTTTGTATTGTTTTACTAAAGAATTTTTTGGTTCTACAACTATTTTCTTTAGAGCTTGTTTGTCTAACTCTTTTATGGTTGCAACTATTGGAAGTCTTCCGGATAAATTCTGGAATTAATCCAAATTTTAATAAATCTTGTGGTAAAAGTTCTTCAAATATTTTATATCTGTCTATATCTTTATTTGATTGAATATTTGAACCAAAACCTATTGTTTTCTTTCCTGTTCTATCTTTTATTATTTTGTCTAATCCTTCAAAAGCTCCTCCACAAATAAATAATATATTTTCAGTATTTATTTGTATAAGATCTTGATGTGGATGTTTTCTTCCACCTTGTGGTGGAACTGAAGCTATTGTTCCTTCTACTATTTTAAGTAGAGCTTGTTGAACTCCTTCTCCACTTACGTCTCTTGTTATTGATGGATTTTCAGATTTTCTTGTTATTTTGTCTATTTCATCAATGTAAATTATTCCTTTTTCTGCTTTTGCTACATCTCCATCTGCTGCTTGTATTAATTTTAATAAAATGTTTTCAACATCTTCTCCAACATATCCTGCTTCTGTAAGTGTTGTAGCATCTGCTATTGCAAATGGAACATTTAAAATTCTAGCTAAAGTACTTGCGAGTAAAGTTTTTCCACATCCTGTTGGACCTAAAAGCAAGATATTGCTTTTTTGAATTTCTACTTCATCTTTTTTTGTTTTAACTTTTTCTTCATGATTTATTCTTTTATAATGATTATATACCGCTACTGATAAGATTTTTTTGGCACTTTCTTGACCAATTACATATTCATCTAAAACTTGTTTTATTTCTTTAGGGCTTGGAATTGTTTTTTCATCACCTAGTGTATATCTTTCGTCTTCGTCAATAAATCCTTCATTTTCTAATATTGACATGCAAAGTCCTATACATTCATCACATATATATACTCCAGGACCTGCTACCATCTTTTTTACGCTTGCTTGTGGTTTTCCACAAAAAGAACAATATACATTTTTTATTGTTTCATTGTTTTTTGGCATAAAATTCTCCTTTATTTTCTTTTATATAAAATTTCATCTATTAAACCGTACTCTAAGGCTTCTTCAGCTGTCATGTAGTTATCTCTTTCTGTATCTTTCATAACTTGCTCTAATGGTTTACCTGTTCTGTCTGCTAAGATTTTTGTTAATCTTTCTCTTGTTTTTATCATTTGGTCTGCATGAATTTTTATGTCTGTTGTTTGACCTTGAATGCCTCCTCCTGCAATTAATGGTTGATGTATTAATATTTCTGCATTTGGCATTGCAAATCTTTTTCCTTTTTCTCCATTTGCAAGTAAAACTGCTCCAAAGCTTGCAGCTAAACCTAAACAAAATGTTGAAACAGGACATTTTATATAGTTCATTGTGTCAACAATAGCTAAACCATCTGTTACACTTCCACCTGGTGAATTTATATAGAAAAATATTTCTTTGTCTGGGTCTTCTGATTCTAGGAATAACATTTGTGCTACTACTAGACTTGCTGTTGTGCTATTTACATCCTCCCCTAAAAATATTATTCTGTCTTTTAATAATCGTGAAAAAATATCGTAAGAACGTTCCCCTTTACTTGTTTGCTCAATTACATATGGTACTAAGCTATTTTTTTCTAACATAATAATCCCTCCTACTTTTAGCTTTTTATAAAGCTATTTTTAAATTTTAACTTTTGAATTTTTAAGCTTTTTTGCTTCCTTCCTTTTTAGTTTTACTGTTTTCAACTAAGAAGTCTATTGCTTTTTCACTTTCAATTCCTTGTTTTATGTAGTTTTTAAGGTTTTCATTATCTTGTAATTCTTCTGGTTTTTTGCCATAATTTTTAGCCATTTCTTCAATTTTAGCTTTTATTTCTTCTTCACTTGCTTCTATTTTTTCTGCTTTAATTACTGCTTCTAATGCTAATCTTGATTTTATTGAAGCTATTGCTTGAGGTTCATAATCTTTTTTAAATTCTTCTTCAGATTTGTCTATCATTTTTAAGTATTGTTCAACTTTAAGACCTTGATATGACATTCTTTGTTCCATATCTTGCATCATGTTTTCTGTTTCCATTTCTATCATACCAGATGGAATATCTACTTTCATTGTATCTACTACTGCTTTGATTACTGCATCTTGTTTTTCATATTTTTCTCTTTCTTTGTTTTGTTTTTCTAGTCTTTCTTTTATTGAAGCTTTTAATTCTTTTAGAGTATCGAATTCACTAACATCTTTTGCAAATTCATCATCTAATGCAGGTAATTCTTTTTTCTTTAATCCATTTAATTTTACTTTAAATGTAGCATCTTTTCCAGCTAAATTTTTAGAGAAATATTCTTTTGGAAATTTAACTTTAATTTCTTTTTCTTCGTCTATTTTCATTCCTACAACTTGTTCTTCAAAACCTTCTATAAATGAGTGACTTCCAAGAACTAAGTCATGATTTTCAGCTTTTCCACCTTCAAAAGCTTCACCATCTACAAAACCTTCGAAATTGATATTAGCTGTATCTCCATCTTCTGCTGCTCTATCATCTACTGTAACTAGTCTTGAGTTTTTGTCTTGCATGTCTTGTAATTCTTTTTCTATGTCTTCATCTTTAACATTATACTCTATTTTTTCTATTTCTATACCTTTATATTTTCCAAGTTCTACTTCTGGTTTTGTTTGAACTGTTGCCTTAAATACTAGGTCTTGTCCTTTTTCCATAGTTACTATATCAATCTTTGGTCTTGATACAGCATCTATATTGTTTACTTTTAATGCTTCTTCGTATTCATCTGGAACTAATTCATTAAATGCATCCTCATAAAATATTTCTTTTCCATAATATTTTTCTACTATATTTTGTGGTGCTTTTCCTTTTCTAAATCCTGGGATGTTAAAATATTTTGCATTTTGGAAATATACTTTCTTTATTGCATTTTCAAATTTTTCTGCTTCTATTGTAATTTCTAATTCAACCTCATTTGCGTTTTTTGTTTTTTCTACTTTACAATTCATTTAAAATCTTCCTTTCATTTTGTCTTTTTATATTTTATACGTAATTTTTCATACGCTTTTCTATTATATCATAAATTTGGTAAATTGCAAGGCTTATTTTTCATCTTCCATATTTTTTCCATATCTTTTTACTTTATTTGTAGTAGTTCTTTCAAAGTCTTCATCTAAGATTTTAAAAGACTTAATATGTTTAAAATTAGGCAATTTTGCATTTACTTTCTTTACAATATCTGAAACTACTTTTCTTACATCTTCTTTTGTTGGAATTTTGTTTCCTAAAAATTCTTTTATTGCCTCTATATTTGGAAAAATTTTGGCTTTAACTTCAACATCATCTTTTCCGTCTTTAGCTCCTATTACTAAAGATTCTTCTATTAAATCACTATCATTTAATATTGTTTCTATTTCTTCTGGATAAATGTTTTCTCCATTTTTTGTAAGTATCATATTTTTGCTTCTACCTGAAATATACAAAAATTCTTCGTCATCCATATATCCTAAGTCTCCTGTATGAAACCATCCATCTTTTAGCACTTTATTTGTTTCTTCTTCATTTTCGTAATATCCAAGCATTACATTTGGACCTTTTACTATTATTTCCCCTATTCCTTCTTCATTTGGATTATCTATTTTATATTCCACATTTGGTATTGGCATTCCACATGATGGTGCTTTATAATAATAGTCATTGTTTCCTGCAACAAGTGGAGAACACTCTGTTAAGCCATATCCTTGTAAAACTTTTATTCCTAATTTAAAAAAAGCTTCTACTATTTCTGGTTTTATTGCAGCAGCACCTACAATAAATGTTTTTATTCTTCCACCTAAAGATTTTTTTACTTTTCTTTTTACTATCCATTTTAAATAAAATGGTAGTTTATCCACTATTTTGTCTTCGTCTTGTGTATATTTTTTTGGAAGACTTGTTTTTAATGTTTTTAATATTTTTTTGTATACATTTTCTAATAATAATGGAACACATAAAATAAATGTTGGCTTAAACTCTTCTATATTTTGCATAATATGTTTTAAACCTTCACAATAACTTATATTTCCTCCACCATATATTAAAAGCAAATATCCTATTGTGCACTCATATGTATGGTGTAATGGTAAAATTGATAAAACTTCTGCATTGCTATCTACTTTTACTATGCTTGCAATAGATACTATGTTTGAGCATATATTTTTGTGTGATAACATAACAGCTTTTGAGTTTCCTGTAGTTCCAGATGTAAATAACAATATTCTCATTTCATCTGGATCTATTTTTATGTTTTCAAAGTCTTTGTTTCCTTGTGAAACTAATTCTTTTCCGTTCTTTTATTAAGTCTTCTAAATTTGTATATTTTGAAGTGTTTTCAGTATCTATTAGCATTATTTTGTTTTTTACCTCATTTTTAAATGTAAATATTTTATCTAAATATTTACTATCTGCTATTATTGCCTCTGATTTTGAAATGTTTAAAAAGTCTCTTATGTTATCATTTGATGCTTCTTTGTCTATTGGTACAACTATTCCTACTATTACTATTGCTAAATATGAAACTGCCCAGCTATAGCTATTTTTTCCCATAACTGCTATTCTTTTATTTTGCATGCCCATATTTATTAATTTTGTTGCTAAACCTTCTACATCTTTTTTAAATTCTGAATATGTTTTATAATAAATTTTCCCGTTTTCATCTTTTAATTTGAATGCTGTTTTATTGTAATTTTTTTCTGTTGTTTTAATTAGCATGTCTTTTAAATCTGTTATTTCATATGTTTCAAAATATTTTATCTCTTTTCTCAATTTTTTCACCTCATCATCTAGTTTTTAATACTATATCACAAAGTCTATTAAAATTCAATACTTATATAAAAGAATTGGTAATATATATTTTTTCAATATAAATGGCTCTTTATATTTAAAAAATATATATTACCAATTATTTATAAATTATTTATTTTTCTTTAACAACTTTTAATCTCACAAACTCATCTCTTTCGCTTTCTTCTAAAGAACTAGTAATTTTTCTAGCCAAATTTTCATCTCTTGGAATAATAACTTCTTTTAGTGCATTTGACCTTCTTTCAACCTTTTCTATTGCTTTTTGTAAACGGCAAATTGTATTTTGAATACTTGTTAATTTTATTGCCAAATTTTTTACTTCTACAAATTTTACTATACTTTCATCTACATCAGCAGTTGTATGATAAAGTCCGTAATTTAACTCTGCACTTTGCTCATCAGAAATAACAGATGGAATTTCAACTCCCATTAAAGTTAAATATTTAATTCTTATTGTATCATCATCTCTAATTGCATTTGAAATATCTATTAAATCATCAAATCCAACATCAACTATTGCTTTTTTTATGCTATCTTCCGCTTCTTTAAGTTTTACTGATATAGTATTTTTAAGTTCTTTTTCTTCTAAAACATAATCTTCTATTTTCTTTTTTAAAACAAGCTTTTTTTCCTCTAACAAGTCTTGCCCATTTTTGGACATTTCGATAGAACTTTTAAGTTTAAGCAAATTGTTCTTCGTTGGTAATAAATTCTTTGCCATAGCTCCTCCTTTATGTTCCATGCTCCACAGGGACCGGTTCTTTTTGGGACATGCTCCACAGGGACCGGTTCTTTTTGGAACATGTGTCCCTAAATGTAAAAATTTTCATTTAAGAACCGTCCCCCAACTGTAAAAATTTTAAGAAGTTCTTCCATTAAATCAAGTGTTTCATCTATTGAACGATTTTCATATTGAGATTGGTTAATAAATCTTTGCTCAAATTCGTTTCCAAATTTTAAATATTTTTTATCTTCATCTGTTAAATCCGCTTCTCCTAAAACTGCCCCTAATGCTCTCACATCTTGAACTTTAGAATATGCTGCAAAAATTTTATCTGAAAGTTTGGCATGCTCTTTTCTGGTATACCCTTCTCCTATTCCGTCTTTCATAAGTCTTGAAAGTGAAGATAAAATGTCTATTGGAGGGTTTATTCCTTTTTGATATAAGTTTCTTCCTAACACAATTTGTCCTTCTGTTATATATCCTGTTAAATCAGGTATTGGGTGAGAAATGTCATCATTTGGCATAGTAAGAATTGGAATTTGTGTAATTGAACCTTCTCTTCCTTGTATCATACCTGCTCTTTCATATATTGAAGCTAAGTCACTATATAAATAACCAGGGTATCCTTTTCTACTTGGAATTTCTCCTTTTAAAGTTGATACTTCTCTTAAAGCTTCTGCATATGCTGTCATGTCTGTAAGTATAACTAAAACTTGGTAACCTAAATCAAATGCTAAATATTCGGCACAAGTAAGAGCAACCTTTGGCGTAAGTATTCTTTCAATAGATGCATCATTTGAAAGATTTTGAAACATTACAACTTTTGAAAGTACTCCATTTTCTTCAAAACTTTTTCTAAAAAATTCTGCTGTTTCATATTCTGCTCCCATTAATCCAAATACTATTGCAAAGTTAGAACCATCTGTAATATTTGATTGTCTAATTATTCTTTCTGCAAGCTCATTGTGATTCAATCCACTTCCAGAAAATATTGGTATTTTTTGTCCTCTAATTAATGTCATTAGTCCATCTATTGCTGATATTCCTGTATGAATATAATTTCTTGGGTATTTTCTTGCAACTGGATTTATTGGGTTTGAATTTATATCTCTTTTTAAATTTGTTTCTATTTCTCCTAGTCCATCTATTGGGTTTCCAGCTCCATCAAATACTCTTCCTAGCATTAATGGAGAAAGTTTTAATTTTAAAGGTTCTCCCATAAATTCGGTTTGTACATCTTTTATATTTATTTCATTTGTTCCTTTATATACTTGAATTGTAGTTATATCATCATCTAGACGCAAAACATTTCCTACTCTTTTTTCTCCATTTTTTAAAGTTATTTGAACTTGTTCTTCAAAAGATATGTCTTTTGGAGTTTTTATAAAAACTAGCGGACCGATTTATTTGTTCTAACCCTAAATATTTTATTTTCATTTTTTATAACAATCCTTTCTAAACAAGACAATTCTTTTCTATACACCATTAATATTTTGCCAAACTTTTAATTTCTAATAATCATTCTAGTTGTTTTCATCTTTAATAATTATTCTAGCTATTTTCTATATGGTCTTGATATTCGTCTTCTAATCTTTTTAGAGTATTTTTTATTTTCAAATCAAAATCATCTATTTTTTTAATTTCATCATTTGCTACATTATTTTTTAAATCTTTATATTCATCTAATAAACCTGTTTTTTTAATTTGTGAAATTGGAATTCCTTTATTTATAAGTTTTAATGCTCTTTCATAAAGTAAAATTATGGTTTGAAGCATTTTATATTGTTTTTCTATTGGCACATAAGTATCTATGTCATTAAACGCACTTTGTTGCAAAAAGCCTATTCTTATAGCTTTAGCTACTTCTAATACAAGCTTTTTGTCATCTGAAAGTACATCTTGTCCAACAACTCTTGCAATTTCTTGAAGTTCATTTTCTTTTTCTAATATGCTAACTATTTTTCCTCTTGTTTCTAAAAAATCACTATCTACATTTTCTTCATACCAACTAGATAAATTATCCACATATTCACTATAACTTATATTCCAATCTATTGCAGGGTAATGCCTTGAATATGCTAAATCTCTATCTAATCCCCAAAATACATGAACAAATCTTTTTGTATTTTGAGTTACAGGCTCAGAGAAATCTGAACCTTGAGGCGAAACAGCTCCAATTATTGTAATTGAACCATATGTTCCATTTAAGTTTTGAACTCTACCTGCTCTTCCATAAAATTCGGAAAGTCTTGAAGGTAGATATGATGGAAATCCTTCTTCTGCAGGCATTTCCTCTAATCTACCAGAAATTTCACGTAATGCTTCTGCCCACCTAGATGTAGAATCTGCCATTATTGCAACATCATATCCCATATCTCTATAATATTCTGCTATTGTAACTCCTGTATAAATTGATGCTTCTCTTGCTGCAACAGGCATGTTTGATGTATTTGCAATTAATACTGTTCTATCCATTAAGGGTCTACCTGTTTTTGGATCTTGAAGCTTTGGAAAATCCTCTAATACGTCTGTCATTTCATTTCCACGTTCTCCACATCCAATATATACTATTATGTCCGCATCTGACCATTTGGCAAGCTGATGCTGTGTAACAGTTTTACCTGTTCCAAAACCTCCTGGAATCATAACTGTTCCACCTTTTGCTACAGGAAATATACTATCTATTACTCTTTGGCCAGTAATTAATGGTTCAGATATAGGCATTCTTGTTTTATATGGTCTTTGCTTTCTTGCCGCCCATTTTGTAAGCATATTTAGTTCTAAAATTTCGCCATCTTCTGTCTTTATTTTGGCTATAATATCTGTAACTTTGTATTCTCCTTCTTCTGCTATCTCAATAACTTCTGCTTCTACATCAAATCTGTTCATTATTTTATTTGTTATTAATTCTGTTTCTTTTACTTCTCCTATTATTGAATTTAAAGAAACTTTATCATTAATTTTTACAGTAGGTACAAAATGCCAAAGTTTTTCTGTATCAACTCCAGATTTTGACACTCCTCTTTTTATAAAATCTCCATGTTCTTGTTTTAATATATTTAATGGTCTTTCTATTCCATCAAATATATTTCCTATTATTCCGTGGTCCTAGTGTAAGTGATAGTGGCTCTTCAAGCCCAATTACATCTTCTCCAATTTGTAATCCTGTTGTTCCTTCATATACTTGAATTGTAGCTACATCTTGCTCTAATTTAATTACTTCTCCTAATATTTTTTCTTTAGAAATGTGTACAATATCATGCATACCAAAATCGCCTTCACCTTTTGCTTTTATTACTGGTCCATTAATTGAAATTATATATTTTTTTTGCATTTTAAATCTATCCTTTCAATTGTTTGTTAATACAATTTTTCTATTAAAAACATTACACTAATTGTTCACTAATACTATTTAAAAATGTGTTATCTATAAAAATTCCTTGAATATTATTTTCTAAAATACATCCACCTATATATTTGTCATCTATTTCCCTTATTTCTAAATTATATTTTTTATTTATAATATCTCCATATTTTTCTAGGTCTTTTTTTGTCAAACCAATATATATGTTTTCTATATCATCAATTTTTGAAATACCGATTTTGTATACAATTAAGTAAAAATTGCTCATACTCAGCTTTTAAAGTATATTGTTTTAAAATATTTATTGCATCATTTTTTATTTGGTTTTTTATTCTTTTTTCTTCATCTATAATTTCTTTTTTACAATTCATTTCATAATTAAAAATTTTTTTATTAAAATCTTTTTCTATTTTTTGAACATTTTTATCATAAGCTGTTTGCTTTTTTGCTTCATATTCAGAAAGTTCTTCTTCAATACTTGACTTTATTTCTTCTTCAACTTTTTGCTCAATTTTGTTGTAATCTTCATTTGATATTTTGTTTAAACTTTGCTCAAAATTTTTGAGTTTTGCATCAATATTCATTACTTTTTCCCCCATTATATAATAGTAACAAGTGGCAATCTTTTATTTAACCTTATATAATCAATTTTATCTTTTGCAGTGTTATATACTGTATTAGTTATAATCAATACTCCTATTTCAGTATTTTTAATTACTTCGTCAATTTTTTCATCTATTTCGTCTTTATCAACCAAACTTATGCCGTCACATCCAGCAAGTTTAAAGCCAACTTCTATTTCGGCTTTATCTGCTATGCAATACATTTTCATTTCAAACCTGCTCCTTCCTTTGCACAAATTGGTTGGAAAAGAATTAAATTTTGACCCCAGTCAAAATTTTAATTATCTTTCAACCTTATACCTTACTTATTATCATAATTGCTATAATTAATCCATAAATTGCTATACCTTCAGCTAATCCGTGCAAAAATAACTGTTTTTCCAAGTAAACTTGGATTTTCACTAATAGCCCCTACTGCACTTGATGCAACAACTGCAACTGCAATACCTGAGCCTATTGCAGATAAACCAATTGCTAAAGCTGCAGCTATTAATCCTAATCCTGATGATGAATTACTTTCTTCTTTTTCTGTTTCTACTTCCTGTGTAGCATAACTTGTTTCTTCTTCTGCTTTTTTAGATACAACCTCTGTTACAGCATATACTCCTGTTGTTATTGTAATAATTCCTATAAATAAAATAACTAATAATATACTTAATTTTTTTGACATTTTAAAATCCTCCCTATTTCTTTAATTAAAATAAATCTTCTTTAATTAAATTTTAATTTTTTTATATTTTAAGTTCGCTTTTTATTGATTTATATTCCTTGCCTGTCCCATCGTAGAATCTACTAAATAGTTCATAATATTCTAGTCTTAGTGTTTGAATTCCAACTATTAAGCCTTCTAAAACGAGTACTATAACATTTCCTATTACTGCAATTAGAAAACTTCCTGCACCTTGTGTCATATTTGCTAATAAATACACTGCCATACAAAGTCCTGCATGGTTTATTGCAAATGCTGCTAATCTTAAAAATGATATTGTATTACTTAAAAATGATAATATCATTTCTATTATTTCAAATATTTTTTCTACAAATGGTGTTTTAGCTTCTTTCTTTTTATTTTTTATTATATTTAATATCTGTTCATTAAACATTATAATTAATACAAGTATTAGTGCTATAACAATTATTGCATTTATTGAAATTAGCATTTTACCTGTTAAAAAGTAATATGCTACACATCCTAAAACAAGTGTATATAAAATAATTCCCGCTAAACCATTTTCTTCTAAAAATATTTTTTTTATATCTTTATTTTTTATTCCATTTATTATGTTTAATATCATTGCCATTAAAATAAATATTGCACCTACTGCAACTCCATAAACAAGCATTGTATTTATGTCATTCATTGGGCTAGTTAATATTGGTTTTATTACATTTTCTTTTCCAAATACACTTCCATATAAAAATCCAAATATTAATGATGATAATCCTCCGCCCAGAAAGTATTGCCCCATACACTTTTTGTCCTTTTATTAAAAATGCTATTCCTATTATTAAGAACACCAAACCGTGTCCAACATCTCCAAACATAAATCCAAACATTATAAATGTTGTTAAGGCTACAAACCATGTTGGGTCAAGCTCGTCTATTTTAGGCATTCCATACATTTTAACTAGTTCTTCAAATGGTCTTATTATTTTATTATTTTTTAGTTTTGTTGGTGGATTTTCTCCATCTTCTATTACATATTCAATATTTTGTAAACTATCTAGCATTGTTTTTGTCTCTTCTAAAGATGATTCTGGAACCCACGTAGCTATATAAAATGTATCATTTTGGTCATGTACTATATATTTTTTTATTGTATTTATTTTGTCATATGTTTGAAGCTCTCTATAATATCCTAAAATCTCCGTCATTGCAATATTTTTTAATTTTTCTATTCTTGTATTTAAGTTTTCTATATTAAACTCATTTTGTCTAATTTGTTCATTTAAAGTTCTAATATAATCTTTTGGGGTATTAAGTAAATCAGCTGGTAGCATTTGCCTTTCAAATTTTTGAATATTAAATATTCCATCAATAGTACTTACAAATTCTGTTGTTGTAAAATATATTATCCAAGAAACATCTTTTTCTTGTTTTATTTCAAATAAAATGGCATTTAAGTTTTCTATTTCTTTTTTTATTTCTTCCAAATTTTCTTTTGGCATACTTCCATATCTAAATTTTATATATCTTAAGTCATATAATTTTTTTATATCTATATCTATATCTTTAATTTTACTAATTTCATCAATTCTTTCTATTGTATTTTGTTTTTCTTTTTCATTTTTTTGAATTAAACTTAAAATTTCATTATAATTTGAATCCATTTCATTTATTTTTTCTTCTATTTCTTGAACTTTGTTTTCAAGTAAAACCAAATTTGCTTCCTTTGAATATTGTATTTGCATTTTATTTAATAAATTTTCACATTTTTTTAAATTTTCTTTTATTTTGTAGTTATAATCAAAATATTGTAGCTTCCATCCTTTGTTATATATATTTTTTGCATCTTCGATTTGTAGTTCACTTTTAAATAAAACATTAGCAAGAAATTTATCCAAATCTTTACTATTTCCAGTAATACCCAAAAGCTTCATTTTTTCAATAGCCATTTGTTTTTTCCCTCCTAACGAACTAATCTTTTTTGTATCTCTTGCCTTTCCATATTGTATCTTATTCCTTCTATTGTGTTTATTATATCATTGTTTTCATAGTTTATTAAATTAACATATGCATATACATATGCTATGGACATTATATCTTGTTTGAAAATTTTTTTGTTTATTGAATATAAATATTTATCGATGTTGTTCTCAACATCACTTTCATTTACAAAAATTTTTTTATATACAGTGTTTTGTAGAATTTCTTTAATATCATTAAACGAATTTGCTTTAATTAATTGATCTATTTTTTTTGAATTTAATTTATAATTTCTGTCTATTAAAATTTGCTTTAAATCTTCTTCTTTAAAATTATAATATTTTTTGATTCTATATATCCACAAGACATTTAGTAAATCTATCTCTGAGCCTACAATCTTTTGTAAATTAGTTATATTTTTTACTTTATCATATAAATTTTCAAAATATACTTTGTCTATATTTTTAGCACCTTTTATTTTATACTTTTTTAAAAATATTTCAAATTTTTCTTTATCTTTTTTGTTTAAAAAATATAATATTTTTTTTATATCTTGTATTTCAGCTTCTTCAAGCAAACTTTCTATTTCAAGTCTATCTATATTTTCGTCTGTATTCTTAAAAACCTCACTCTTGTTTTTTAGCAATAATACTGCATTTTTAAAATTATTTTGCTTTATTACATCTTCTAAATCTGCTTTGGTAATTCTTTTAGCATACATTCCCTTTAGTTTAGCATTTAAGTTAGGATATTTTACATCGATTATATTCATTTTATGTTTATCCTTTCTCATTTTAGTTAAAGTTGCTCTCCTTAATTAAAATGTTTTAATTGCTTATTTTATAATGTTATTTATAATTTTTTCTAAAATATTTTGTTTTTCTTGCTCGTATTTTTGTTGTAATTTTTTTATTTGTTCTTGCTTTTCTTCATCTAATTTTTGTTTTTCTTCTTCAAAAAGCCTGTCATATTTTTCTTGATTATTTTTTTTCTTATATAAAAATTTGCTATCAATTTTTTCTTTTTCTATTTTTAATTCTTCATTTATATAAGTTTCAATATTGTCCTCTTTTTCTTTAATTTCTTTTATTTTTTCTTTAGCTTTATTATCTATATTTATAATTTTGTTTATAATCTCTTCCAATATAATCATCTCTTTTCTTTATTAGTAATCTTTTTCATTTATTTCAGGATAAGTAAATTCTTTTCCTCCCTCTGAAAACTGATAAGATAATTTATGATCACGATTAAAAGTTTTCGTTCCTCTTAAAAAGTATTTATATTTTATATCATTTGTTATTTTTCCATTTCCTATTATTATTGGATCATCCCATGTACAGTCAACTTCGTACCACTTATTTTCAATTTTTACACAATTCCACGCATGGTTTTCTGTTACCCCTTTACTATTTGTTGCAACTCCTTGCATTATTTCACATTCAATTCCTGCAGCATTTGCTAAATATTTAAAAGTTTTTGCATATCCTTCACATACAGCTTTTTTTTCAATTAAAGCTCCATAAACCCCGTATGCCCCTATATTGTTATAAGTTGAATCATATTCTACATTATTTAGTAGAAAATCATGTATAAATAATAGTTTGTCATAATCTGTGCCACTTAATTTACTTACTATAATGTCTTTAACTTGTTCTATT
Organism: uncultured Clostridia bacterium; assembly: GCA_947632745.1. Classification (GTDB taxonomy): domain Bacteria; phylum Bacillota; class Clostridia; order TANB77; family CAG-508; genus CAG-269. The sequence continues at coordinate 16,447 of CANRQH010000009.1, forward strand.
GCAACTATTCCCTTTTCAATCTGCGCTGTACTTGTAAAATCATCTGACAAATATGTTGAATTTTTTGCTGCTGATATAAATACTTCATATGATGTTGTTATAATTTTTTTTATTGTTTTCATATTTAAATACATTTTATTTACATCTAAATAAAATAAATCTGGATTATCATGAGTAAAAGCTTCTATCGCAGTTTGATAATCTTGACTTAATTCATCTGTTCCTGTTTCTTGAGATAATGTTTCTGAAAATGTATTTCCAAAATCTATTACATAATCTCCTTGACTTAAGTTTTGCTTATTATCTTGTAATTTACTGTATAGAATTTTTTGATTATTATTTAATTGATTATAAAAAAATTTATTTATAACATTTTCATCATAATAATTTGGAGTTATTACTTCTCCTGAATTACTACTAAATATATTTTGAATTGAATCACTTATGGTTTCAGATAACTTTTTTTGCTCTTCATCTTTTTCTTCTTCTGGTTCTTCGGTTGCAATATTGTCTACCTTATATGTTACTTCATCTGAATTAAGTAAATCTGTATAAATTGCTCTACCAAAAATTATAATACCTATTATTAGTATTAACATTATTAAAAATAATATAAATGTTGTAATATTGTTTTTCATTTGTTCTATATTCCTTTCTTTTTGTTTCCTATTATATAATATCAAAAAAAAATAAAAATAGCAATAAAAATAAATTTTTATTGCTATTTTTTTTTATTTTATTTTTTTAATTTATATTTTTCTATAATCACTAACTTTTTTATAAGAATATATTGCTGAAATTCCTAATACTACTAATACAATAGCTACTATGCTACCAGTGTTTGATAATCCAGTATCTGCTAAAACATTTGCATTATTAGTGTTAGTTAAATTTGTATTATTATTTGTGTTATTATTTGTACCATTTGAAGAAGATATTCCAGCTGATTGATTTGAATTGTTGTTAGTATTTGTATTATTTGCATCGTTTGTATTTGTTCCAGATGTAGGATTTTGTGTTGTATTTTCAGGTTCCTCTGCTACTGGTTCAAAATCACTAAATAGTGAATCGTTTTCATCTGCTGCCAATGCTATGTTAGAATACGCTAACATCATAACTAAACTTAATCCTATTACTAATAATTTTTTTACCATTTTAAAATTTTTCATTTTTTATCTCTCCTCTATTTATTTAATATTATAATAATTATGTATTTATAATTATCTTTTGTTACCTCATTTTTAATTTTACAACATTTTTTTACATATGTCAAATATTTTTTGAAATTTTTTTTAACTATTGTGTTACAAAAATATTTCAAAAATATTACACATTAAATTTAAATAGTACAATGTCTCCCTCTTGCATAATATAGTCTTTTCCTTCTTGACGCACTAACCCCTTTTCTCTTGCTTGAACCATTGAACCCTCTTTCATTAATTCATCATATGATATTATTTCTGCTTTTATAAATCCTCTTTCTATATCTGAGTGAATTTTTCCTGCAGCATTTGGAGCTTTTGTTCCTTTTTTTATTGTCCATGCTCTTACTTCTGGCTCACCTGCTGTTAAAAATGACATTAAACCTAGTAAGTCATAGCTTTTCTTTATTAATGTATCTAACCCAGATTCTTTAAGTCCTAATGCTTCTAGCATTTCTTTTTTGTCACTATCATCTAAAGAAGATAATTCTTCTTCTATTTTTACACAAAGTGGTATAACTTCTGCTTTTTCTTGTTTTGCATATTCTTGTACTTTTTGCACATACCCATCACTTTGTACATTTTCTAATTGACTTTCTGAAACATTTGCAATATATATAAATGGCTTATTTGTTAATAAAAACATTTCTTTAACCATTTCTTTTTCATCTTCATTATATTCTAAGTTTCTAGCAGGTATTCCATTTTCTAATGCTAATTTTATTTTTTCTAATAAGTCAATTTCTGCTTGATACTTTTTGTCTGCTTTTAGCATCTTTTTTGCTTTTTCCATTCTTTTTTCTACTGTTTCAATATCTGCAAAAATTAACTCTAAATTTATTGTTTGTATGTCTCGTATTGGGTCAATGTCTCCATCTACATGCACAACATTTGAATCTTCAAAACATCTTACAACTTCTGCTATTGCATCTGTTTCTCTTATATGTGATAAAAATTTATTTCCTAAGCCTTCTCCTTTACTTGCACCTTTAACTAGACCTGCAATATCTACAAACTCCACTACTGCTGGTGTTATTTTTTGTGTATTATACATTTTTCCTAATTTTTCTAGCCTTTCATCTGGTACTGCTACTACTCCTACATTTGGCTCTATTGTACAAAATGGGTAATTCGCACATTCTGCTCCTGCTTTTGTTATACTATTAAATAATGTGCTTTTTCCTACATTTGGAAGTCCTACTATTCCTATTTTCATTTTTTATTTTCCTTTCTATGATGATTTTGGGGACTTAAGAAAAAAAGCATCATTTTTTCTGTCCCCTAATTAGACTGTTTTATTCCGACCTTAAAGCAATTACTGGGTCGCATTTGCTTGCCATTTTGGCTGGAATTAATCCTCCAATTATTGTAAGAATAACGCTTAATGCTACCAAAATAACTCCTGCAACAAATGGAACTGAAGTTATAACTCTTACATCTGTTAAAGCATAAATTATATTGTTTATTGGTATTGTTAAAAGTACTGTTATTCCTATTCCTATAAGACCTGAAATTAATCCTACAATTAACGTTTCTGCATTAAATACTCTTGAAATATCTTTTTTAGAAGCACCTATCGCTCTTAATATTCCTATTTCTTTTGTTCTTTCTAGTACAGAAATATAAGTTATAATTCCTATCATTATTGAAGATACAATAAGTGATATTGCAACAAATGCAATTAATACATAACTTATTATATTTATAATTCTACTTACAGATTTCATCATTGTTCCAACTATATCTGTATAGTTAATTGTATTTTCTTCTTTTCCATCATCTGTTTGTTTCTGGTTATAATCTTCTATTGCACTAACAATTCTTTCCTTTGAGTCAAAATCTTTTGGGTAAATACTTATTGTACTTGGCTCATCTAAATCAACTGCTCCAAGTTTTTGTAAATTATTTTCTAAACTTGCTTCCTCGTTTTCTGCCATTGCATTCATTAATGCTGCAATTTCTTCATTTGACATTTGACTTATTGCTAATTTTTGTTCTTCTGGAAGTGAAGCGTAGTTAATTTGTTTTTCTTCTCCTTCTTTTGGAAATTCAAAACCAGAGAATATATTTTTTTCTTCATTTTCTTTTTGTTCTTTTACAACTTCTGACTCATTTGTTTTGTTTATAACATATTCTTTTAAAGCTTTTGTATATCCAATTATTCCTGCACTTGAAACTGCAACAGATTGTTCATTTGGTCTTATTATTCCTACAACTTTTATACTTTCTGCTTCATTTACTTTGTTTTTCATATAATCTTTATCATCTGATTTATCTATCCAAATTCCATTTTCTTTTTCATAGTAATCTGGATTTAAAATTAATTTATATGATAAGTTTAAAAGTTCATCATAGGTATAGCTTGAAGTTTCTGGTTCTTCTATTGTTTCGCCATTTTGCATTTTTTTCATTTTTTCTTTAAGTTCTGCTTGGTCTTTTAAACCTAAAGTATAAAGTGTGTAGTCACTTATTTCATTATTTTCTCCAACTACTAAAACTACTTCATTGAAATCTTTTGGCCAGTTTCCAGCAAGCAAGTCATATTGAGATTTTAGTAAATCTTCATTATCTAAAAGCTCTGACCATACATCCATTTGAACTACAGATGCTTGTGACATTTGACTTGTCTCTGCCATTTGTCCCATACCTAAACTATCTAAAACCGTACTTGGGTTAACTTGAACTATACCATCTTCTGTATTTTCTTTATATAAATTTAAATTTAAGTTATATCCATATTCTATTGCGTTACTATTATTTTTTATTTCATTGTCTGTTGTTTCTAAATAATTTTTTAGTTCTTTTAAATTGTTTGTTTGGACTTTGTTTGAAAATACACTTATCATGTCATTCATAATGTCTTGAGAATACACTTTTCCATCTTCTCTTTCTATTTCTTCTTCAGTTTCTCCCATCATTGTGTCCATCATGCTAGACATGTCTATACTTACATTTTCTATGCTTAATGGGTAAGATGATAATGTATCTTCTTCAACCTTATCAATATAAGTTTGAATTCCATTTGATATTGCAAGTATTAATGCAATTCCTATAATTCCTATACTTCCTGCAAAAGATGTAAGTATTGTTCTTGTTTTTTTAGTCATTAAGTTATTTAGGCTTAATCTAAAAGCTGTAAAGAACTTCATTGATGTTCTTCCATATTTCTTTTGCTTTCCTGTTGAGTTTTCTTCCTCTTTTATAGGGTTTGAATCTTCTGTGATTTTTCCATCTAATATTTTTATAATTCTACTTGAATATTTGTTAGCCAATTCTGGATTATGTGTAACCATAATAATAAGCTTGTTTTTAGAAATCTTTTTTAATATTTCCATAACTTGCTCACTTGTTTTGGTGTCTAATGCTCCTGTTGGCTCATCTGCTAAAATTATATCTGGATCATTTACTAAGGCTCTTGCAATTGCAACTCTTTGCATTTGTCCACCAGATAATTGATTTGGCTTTTTATGTATTTGGTCTTTTAAACCAACTTCCTCTAATGCTTTTATTGCTCTTTCTTTTCTTTCTTTTTTAGAAACTCCAGATATTGTTAATGCAAGCTCAACATTTGATAATACACTTTGATGTCCTATTAAATTATAGCTTTGGAATATAAATCCTACAGAATAATTCCTGTATGCATCCCAATCTCTATCTTTGAAATCTTTGGTTGATTTATTGTTTATTATTAAATCTCCTGATGTATATCTATCTAACCCTCCAATTATGTTTAATAGAGTTGTTTTTCCACATCCACTTTGCCCTAAAATAGAAACAAATTCTGATTCTCTAAATTTTAAATTTATTCCTTTTAAAGCTTGAACTTCATCATCATAATTTTTATATGTCTTTGTAATGTTTTTTAACTCTAACATTCTATTCCTCCAATCTTAAAATATTATTAACTGTCGTGCATTAATCTGCAAAAACAACTATAGTGATTTATTATTTTATATTAAAATTATGTTCTTTGTGTGAATTTTTTAAACTTTTTTTAATTTATAATTCGTTTAATTATAGCTTCTGAATCTATATTGTAATAATGCAAAAGTTCTCTTGCTTTTCCAGATTTTCCAAATGTATCTAAAATACCCATTCTTTCAAGTTTTGCAGGATATATAGAAGTTAAAACCTCTGAAATTGCAGAGCCTAATCCACCAATTACACTGTGGTCTTCTATTGAAATTAGCCTTTTAGTCTCTTTAGCGCATTTTATAATCATTTCTTCATCAATAGGTTTTATTGTATGAACATCTATAACTCTAATGTTAATACCTTGTTTTTCTAATTCATTTTTTGCATTTATTGCTTCACCCACAACATCTCCTGTTGCAAAAACTGATGCATCTGTTCCATCTCCTATTTGAACCATTTTACCAAGTTCAAATTTTTGATTTTCTTCGTAAATAGAATCTACTGGCATACGAGATAACCTTACATATACAGGGCCTTTTATTTTATATGCTTCTTCAATTGCCCACCTAGTTTGGGCATCATCAGATGGACATATAACTTTCATATTTGGCAAACATCTCATCATGCTTATATCTTCTAACATTTGATGTGTTGCACCATCTTCTCCAACAGTAATTCCTGCGTGAGTTGCACATATTTTTACATTTAAATTTGGATAGCATACACTATTTCTTATTTGGTCATAACTTCTTCCTGCTGCAAAAACAGCAAATGTGCTTGCAAATGGAACTTTTCCAGTCGTTGCAAGTCCTGCTGCAGTGCCTATCATATTTGCTTCTGCAATTCCCATATCTAAAAATTTTTCTGGAAATTTTTTTGAAAAATTTATTGTTTTTGTAGCTGTTGCTAAATCTGCATCTAATACAACTATATCGTTATATTTTTCACCTAATTTTACTAAAGTTTCTCCATAACTTTCACGAGTTGCTTTCATTAAAATCCTCCTTAACCCACTCGCCGTGGAATTCATATTTATACTTAGTCTTATCATCTATACAAAATTTTTTATATAAACTCTTAACATTTTGTTTCGTTATTACTTTTTCTATACCATTATTTTTAACTTGTAAAAAAAGTTCTGTTAAAAAATTATCTACTTTAGGATTTATTATTATATTTTTTCTTTCTTTTAACCAATAATTATACTCTGAAGCCCAGGTCCAATTCTTACCATTATATGTTATACTTGCAGATAATTTGTCGCAAATCATCTCCACTACATATTTATATGGAATAACTGGTGCTACTTCTGGTGCATTCAAATCAACCCAATACCAATCATGATGCTTGTTTCTACCTTTATGATGGAGCCATGATAAAGAATACCCTTTATCTTTTTTACATTCTGTAATTGGACTTCTTTTTCCATTATAATATTTTGCACTTTCGAAAAATTCTGTATATGAAAATTTAGATAAGTCATGTACAAGCCCTCTAAATGGTATTCCAAGTTTTATGCTGAATTTAAATACTAACCATTTGTGTTTTGTAACAAGTACTATGTGTTTTATTATATTTTTTGCTATGTTGTTTGACATTTTTTATTTTCCTTCCTTAAGTACAAGTTTTTGTTATTTTTTATTTGCTTATAATATTAAATCACAAAAACAATAATTGTGCAATGTTTAAAACAAAAAAGAATAAATTATTATTGTAGATTAGCCAATTATATGTCACACTTTTTTTGAAAATATGCGTATAAAGCCAAAAAGAATAAATTTAATTGTAGACTTTTTTCTTCTTTAATGCTATAATTTATGTTATAATTTACAGTTTGTAAATTTAGAATTAATAAAGTTTTGAACTTGCAAGTTATAAAGTTCAATAAATTTAAGAGAAAGGAAATTTATATTATGCCATATACAAAACTTATTGCAAAAAATCCAAATGCATACCATAATTATGAAATTATAGAAAAGATTGAATGTGGAATTGTTTTATTTGGAACAGAAATAAAATCTATTAGAAAAGGAAAAGTAAATTTAAAAGATTCTTTTGCAAATATAAAAAATAGCGAAGTTTTTGTAATTGGTATGCATATAAGTCCATATGAACACGGAAATATTTATAATAAAGACCCTTTAAGAGATAGAAAACTTTTACTAAATAAATCTGAAATTTTAAAATTAATAGATAAAGTAAAAACTAAAGGCTGTTCTTTAGTCCCTATTTCGCTTTATTTTAAGGGACAAATAGTAAAACTTGAACTCGGAGTTGGTAAAGGTAAAAAAATTTATGATAAAAGAGAAGATATTGCAAAAAAAGATGCTCAAAGGCGAATGGCTATTGCTTTGAAAGGAAATTATTAAATAAAAAATATTAATAAAAATTAAGCTTGTATATTTGAATTTTATTTTAAATATACAAGCTTGTTTTTATTGTATTTTTAGCACACAATAATATTATATATAATTAATTACTTTAATTTTTCTATTTCTTCTTCTGTTAATCCTGTTACTTCAGCTATTTGCTTTATTGGCATTTTCATTTCTAGTAATTTTTTGGCTATTTTTCTTGCTTTATTTTTTTCTCCTTTTTTCATGCCTTTTTTCATGCCTTTTTCCATGCCAACTGCCTCAAAAGTATTTTGATCTCTTAAAAAACCTGCTCTTGCGTCTACCAATCTTTTAAAATCCGGGTCTGAACTTAAATAGGCTAATTCTTCTTTTGCTTGTTTTAAGCAATCACTTTCTTCCATATTCTTTTCAACCTCCTTATTTTTTGGATTTTCTATAAACTTTAACCATAGAGCAAGTTCATCTTTTTTGATATCTGTATTTCTTATTTTTGGTATCTCTAATATATGCAATTCTATATCTTTTGTTAGTATTTTATTTGGATGGTTTCTTTCTCTTAAGTTCCATACTGTATGATAATCTTCTAAATCTAATAGTTTTTCAATTTTATAATCTGCAATTAAGATTGATATACATGGTTTTAGAATATTATAATCATCTCCACTATTTATTTTTAGTGTATACATTTGACTCCAATAGTCTAACATTCTTTTATCCATATATTCATATGACGCAACTTGCAGTTCTATATCACAATCTTCTCCATTATTGAACTTTGCTCTTATGTCTAATCTTCCTGTTTTTGAGTCTATTCTATTTCCTAGCATTCTTTTATTCAAATCTAAATTAACATTATTTACATCTCTTTCTAATATTAATGACAATAAATGACCTGTTATCTTGCTATTCTTTTGATTACCAAAAAGCTCTTGAAATACTATATCATTTTTTAATTCTAATAATGTTAGTTCTTCTATATTCATCACCTCCTTGTCACTTGATTTTGCAATACTTTTAGTTCATTTTTTTGGAAAATCACGCAACAAAAAAGTTTGAATTAAGTTTTTTTGAATAAAATTTTCTATGACTTAAAAGCAATTTGCATTTTTATTATAATACTCCTCTTTTAACTTTGTCAATAGTTGACGTAAAATTTTGTTAAAATTATTGTAAGTTAGTCCACTTTGAAAATAAAAAAAAATTAAGATAAATGGAATTATTACTGTGAATAATGCCTCATAAATAAAAAAACCAATACATTTTGAATTTGTCCAAAATATATCGGTTTTATTGAAATTGTATATATCATCTTCAATAGTTCAGCTTTTTAGTTCTTTTTTATTGAATATTATGCTTTATTTGAAGAACCAAATACATCTCTTATTTTATGCTGAACAGTTTGTTTTATTAGCTCTCTTGCTGGTGTTAA
>CANRQH010000010.1 GCA_947632745.1 uncultured Clostridia bacterium
CTCTCATAATTAATATTTTTAGCCGTCAAACTTTAAATATTATATCATGTTTGGGGTGGGTATTTTTGTTACTTTGCCCAAAACCATAAGTTTTCCGTTACCACGGGTATAACCCGTGGTTTACCCTTAAAGTTAATAAAAAAATGTAGGAAATCCTACATTTTTTTTGCCCAAATAGTGAAAAGTTAAAAGAATTTAAAAAATTCATTACTACCAAAAAATCTACCAAAATTTATTCATTGGAATTTTAAAAAAAATAATAGTATTTTAAATGATTTTGTGTTATAATATTATTAGAATTTTCAAAGAAAGGACAGTGAAAATTATGATTAATGAAAAACAAGAAATTCTTGCAACAGTAAATACTTTACCTGATGATACTACTTGGGATGATGCAATTTATACTTTATATTTACATTCAAAATTACAAAAAAGTCAAGATGATATTAAACATGGTAGAGTAATGACTATTGAAGAATCTAAAGAAAGGATGAGAAAAAAATCGAATAGTTTATGATGTTTCTGAAGATTCAAATACCGTTTACATACATTTTGTCGTTCATGGTAAAAGAAATTTTAAATCATTTTACAAAGATTACATTAAAAATAATTTTTAATTCAAATTGTTATTAAATGCTTTTGGGATATATTCATGAATAATTAATAAAGATGTCTTAAATTATCGTAAGGTATTTAAAGACATCTTTTTAACTTCTTTTGGAATTTCTTAGTTAAAATTTGTCCAAAACCCTTGCAATATTTTAAGAAATGGTATAGAATAATCATGTTAAAAAAGGACACAATAATCAAAACATTAAAAAAAAGCATTTTGTGTATTTAAAGGAGGAATTTTTATGTCAGTAAAAGTAGCCATTAATGGTTTTGGACGTATTGGACGTCTTGCATTTAGACAAATGTTTGGAGCACAAGGGTATGAAGTAGTTGCCATAAACGACTTAACAAGTCCAACAATGCTAGCACATTTGTTAAAATATGATTCAGCACAGGGAAGATACGAAAAAGCAGATACAGTAGTTGCAGGAGAAGATTCAATAACAGTAGATGGAAAAACAATAAAAATTTATGCAATGCCAAATGCTGAAGAACTTCCATGGGGAGAAATTGGAGTAGATGTTGTTTTAGAATGTACAGGTTTCTATACAACTAAAGAAAAAGCTTCAGCACACATAAAAGCAGGTGCAAAAAAAGTTGTTATTTCAGCACCAGCAGGAAAAGATTTACCAACAGTAGTTTATGGTGTAAATGAAAGTATTTTAAAACCAGAAGATACTGTAATTTCAGCAGCATCTTGTACAACAAACTGCTTAGCACCAATGGCTAAAGCTTTAAATGATTATGCACCAATTCAATCTGGAATAATGTCAACAATACATGCATATACAGGTGATCAAATGTTACTTGATGGTCCACATAGAAAAGGAAATTTAAGAAGAGCTAGAGCAGCAGCTGTAAATATAGTACCAAATTCTACAGGAGCAGCTAAAGCCATAGGACTTGTTATACCAGAATTAAATGGAAAATTAATTGGTTCAGCTCAACGTGTTCCAGTTCCAACAGGTTCTACAACAATTTTAACAGCTGTAGTAAAAGGAAAAGATATAACACCTGAAAGCATAAATGCAGCAATGAAATCTCAAAGTAATGAATCTTTTGGTTATACAGAAGAAGAAATAGTTTCTTCAGATGTTATAGGAATGAGATATGGTTCATTATTTGACGCAACACAAACAATGTGCATGCCACTTGGAGATGATTTATATCAAGTTCAAGTTGTTGCATGGTATGATAACGAAAATTCTTATACTAGCCAAATGGTTAGAACTATAAAATATTTTGCAGAATTAGGATAATTAAATAAAAAAATAATCAGGGTGGCGGAAGGTTCCTTGCCACCTCATATTTATTTATCAAAATTTGTTATTTAGGAAGGAATGTGATTAATTATGAATAAAAAAACTGTTAAAGATATTGATTTAAAAGATAAAAAAGTTTTAGTTAGATGTGACTTTAATGTACCTATGGATGAAAACCAAAATATCACTGATAACACAAGAATAAAAGCAGCTCTACCAACAATAAAATATTTATTAGAGCAAAATTGTAAAGTAATCTTATGTTCTCACTTAGGAAGACCAAAAGGAGAAGTATTGCCAGAGTTTTCTTTAAAACCAGTAGCAAAAGAATTATCTAGACTACTTGGAAAAGATGTAATTATGGCAAATGATGTTGTAGGAGAAGATGCTAAACAAAAAGCAGAAAATATAAAAAATGGAGAAATTTTATTACTTGAAAACTTAAGATTCCATAGAGAAGAAACAGATAATGACCCAGAATTTGCAAAAAGACTTGCTTCATTTGGAGAAATTTTTGTAAATGATGCATTTGGAACAGCACATAGAGCACATGCTTCAACAGAAGGTGTAACAAAATATTTACCTGCTGTATCTGGATTTTTGATTGAAAAAGAACTAAAATTTTTAGGAGATGCAATATCTAATCCAGAAAGACCATTTATGGCAATATTAGGAGGAAGAAAAGTTTCAGACAAAATTGGTGTAATAGAAAGCTTGCTTGAAAAAGTTGATGTATTACTTATCGGTGGAGCAATGGCATACACATTTTTTAAAGCCATGGGATATGAAGTTGGAAATTCTATATGTGAGCTAGATAAATTAGATTTAGCAAAAGAAATAATGCAAAAAGCAAAAGAAAAAAATGTTAAATTTATGCTACCAGTTGATACAAAAGTAGGAAAAGAATTTGATCCAAATACAGAAAGTAAGATAGTAAAATATACAGAAATTCCAGATGGCTGGGAAGGATTTGATATAGGAACAGAAACAATTAAAATATATGCAGAAGAATTAAAAAAAGCAAAAACTATAATATGGAATGGTCCACTTGGATTATCTGAGTTTGAACAATTTGCAGTAGGTACAAATTCAATTGCAAAAACTTTAGCAGATTTAGATGTTGTTAAAATTATAGGTGGAGGAGATTCAGCAGCTGCAATTGAAAAAGCAGGTTTAGCAGATAAATTTACTCATATTTCAACAGGAGGAGGAGCTTCTTTAGAATTCTTGGAAGGTAAAAAATTACCAGGAATTGAAGCTTTACAAGATAAATAAAAATTAAAGCCTTATAAAATAAATAAAAAATTATTGTAAATAATCATTTTACAATAAATAAAAAGGTTAAAAATATATAAAGGAGTTGAAGGTGTGAGAAAAAAAGTAATTGCAGGAAATTGGAAGATGAATATGCTTCCAAACGAAGCAATAGAAATGATAACTAAATTGGCTGAATATGTTAAAGACACTAACAATGAAGTTGTTTTATGTGTGCCATATATAGATTTATTTTATTGTTTAATGACAGCTCAAGGAACAAACATAAAAATAGGTGCTCAAAATATGCACTATGAAGAAAAAGGTGCATATACTGGAGAAATATCTGCAAAAATGCTTAAATCCATAGGAGTAGAATATGTAATAATAGGGCATTCTGAAAGAAGAGAATATTTTGCGGAAACAGATGAAATAGTTAACAAAAAGGTAAAATCTGCATTTGCAAATGATTTAAAACCTATAGTTTGTGTAGGAGAAACATTAGAACAAAGAGAAGCAGGAAATACATTTGATATAATAACTGCTCAAACCGAAAAAGCACTATATGGTTTAAGTTTAGACGAAGTACAAAATACAATAATTGCATATGAACCAATTTGGGCAATTGGTACAGGAAAAACTGCAACAAGTGAAGATGCAAACGAAGCATGTAAAAAAATAAGAGAAAAAATTTCCAAAATCTATGGACAAAATGTGGCAAATGGAGTTATAATACAATACGGCGGAAGTATGAATCCAGAAAATGCTAAAGAATTACTTCAAATGCCAGATATAGATGGAGGCTTGGTTGGTGGTGCAAGCCTAAAGGCAGAAACTTTTGAAAAAATAGTAAACTATAATAAATAATAAAAAAATAATAAATAAAAATAATAAATAAAAAATGGTGAAAAAATCATAAATAATAAAAGATTTAAGAAAGGGGCTAAATCTATTATGAAGAAAGAAGGAAGTAAAATGAAAAATAATCTTTCAAAAAAATTAAATGAAGATTTAGAACCAAAGAAAATTTCTTATTATGAACTTTTAAAAATAGATGATGATAAAAGATATGAATTAATAAATGGAATACCATATTTAATGTCAAGTCCTACAGTAAATCATCAAGAAATTTTAGGAGAAATTTCCTTTCAAATCAGAAAATATTTAGAAGGGAAAAAATGTAAAGTTTTTATTGCACCATTAGATGTAAAATTATCAGGTGAAGAAGATGACAAAAAAGAATTTAATGTTGTTCAACCAGATATTATGGTTGTTTGTGACAAAGAGAAAATAAAAGAAAGAAATATTTTAGGTGCACCAGATTTAGTAATAGAAATTCTATCTAAATCAACCGCACAGCATGATAGACTTATAAAATTAAATTTATATCAAAAGTTTGGGGTAAAAGAATATTGGATAGTTTCACCAGAAGAAAAAAATATTTCAGTATTTCTTTTAAATGATGAAAATGTATATACAATTAAGGCATATTATTTAGATGACAAAATAAAAATAAATGTACTAAAAGAATGTTATATAGATTTAAAGAATTTTTGCATAGAAAATAATATTATAATACAAAGAAAATAAGATTTTAGCAAATTAAAAAAGTAAACAATAAAATTTAAAAAACTAAAAATAACTTTAGAAAGGAAGCAATTTTTATGGAAAACAAATTAACAATGCTAATGATATTAGATGGATTTGGAGACAATATGGAAAAAGAAGGCAATGCAATAAAACTTGCTAAAACACCTAATATAGATAAAATTACAAAAAAATATCCAACTACTAAAATACAAGCAAGTGGTCTAGCAGTAGGTCTTCCAGAAGGACAAATGGGAAATTCTGAAGTAGGACATACCAATATTGGTGCAGGAAGAATAGTATATCAAGAATTAACAAGAATAACAAAATCAATAGAAGACGGCGATTTCTTTTCTAATCCAGAACTTGTAAAAGCAATGGAAAACTGCAAAAAAAATAATTCAAAACTTCACATACTAGGATTAGTATCAGATGGAGGAGTTCACAGCCACAATAGACATTTATATGGATTGCTAGAGATGGCAAAAAGAAAAGGATTAGAAAATGTATATGTACATTGTTTCTTAGATGGAAGAGACACACCTCCAGCATCTGCAGAAGGATATTTGTTAGACTTAGAAGAAAAAATGAAAGAAAAAGGAATTGGAAAAATTGCAAGTATATCTGGAAGATTTTACGCTATGGACAGAGATAAACGTTGGAACAGAATAGAAAAGGCATATAGAGCACTTGTCTATGGAGAAGGTAATAAAGCTGGGTCAAGTATAAATGCAATAGAAAGTTCATATCAAAAAGAAGTATTTGATGAATTTGTTGAACCAACAGTTATAACAAATGGTTCAAAACCAGTAGCTACAATAGAAGATGGCGATTCTGTAATTTTCTTCAATTTTAGACCAGATAGAGCAAGACAAATTACACGTTCAATAGTAGACAAAGATTTTAAAGAATTTGAAACTAAAAAAATGAACGTACACTTTGTATGTTTTACAAGTTATGACGAAACAATGCCAAATGTTCATATAGCATTTAAAAAAGAACCTATAAAAAATACATTAGGTGAAGTCGTAAGCAAAAATGGAGGAACACAATTAAGAATTGCAGAAACAGAAAAATATGCACATGTTACATTTTTCTTTAATGGAGGAGAAGAAAAGCAATATGAAAATGAAGATAGAATATTAGTACCATCTCCAAAAGTTGAAACATATGATATGAAGCCTGAAATGAGTGCATATGAAGTAACAGAAAAAGTTGTTGAAGCTATTAGTCAAAAAAAATATAATACAATTATTTTAAACTTTGCAAATCCAGATATGGTAGGACACACAGGAAATTTAAATGCAGCTATAAAAGCAGTTGAAACAATAGATGAATGTGTAGGTAAAATAGTAAATATTATTGTAGAACAAAAAGCAAACTTAATAATAACAGCAGACCATGGAAATGCAGAGCAAATGATAGACTATAAAACAGGAGAGCCACATACAGCTCATACTACAAACTTAGTACCATTAACTTTAATATCTGAAAAAGAAAATGTAAAATTAAGAGAAGGAGGAAAATTAGCAGATATAGCACCAACAATGTTAGAATTAATGGGAATTGAAAAACCAGAAGAAATGACAGGAATAAGCTTGATAGAAAAATAACTGTGACAAAAGCTAAAGATACATTAAATTTTTAAGAAGGGGGAAGTTAATTTAATTAACGAGTAAAAAAATGCTTAGAACCACAAAAAACATGAGGGATAAATATGAAAAAATTCAAAACTGTTTGTTTGACTTAATCCCAGAAAGATGGGAAGAAATTTATTTATATGCATCTGTTATAGAAGATGAAAATAAAGAACAAACTGGAGAAATGTATTTTTATTATTTTCCTAAAAGTTTACTTAAAAAGAAACCTGTAAATGTATACGAAGTACCAAAAAAATTTAATATTAATGAATCAGAATATCTAAAAATAGTAGATAATTTATATGAAATAATAAAAGAATTAAGGCAAGATTTTATAGATACTGAACAAAGATTATGGACTAATATTACAATTTCAATAAGAAGTTCAAAATTCAAAATAGAATTCTTTTATGACAAAATAAGTAGAGAAGAATATTCAAGTTATGTAAGACATGTAATATGGAGATATAATTATTTACATTTAGGTGGAGAATTAAAAGAAGAAAGAAAAATACTAAACAAATATTTAGATAATGCTGACGATAAAAAGCAAGAAAAAGAAGAATATGAAACAGGTATGTATATGAAAGCTTTAAACAATATAGTTGGGTTCGACAAAGAAATAAAAGTGGCCCAAGAAAGACAAAAAGAACAAGAACAAAGAATAATGGAAATAGAAGAAAGAAAAAATAAAAAAATGCAAGAAAAAATAAAAAAAGAAGAAGAAAAAAGACTTAAAGAAGAAGAAAAAAATAAAAATCAAATTTTAAAAAATTGAAATTATAATATATTAAAAAGTTTTATAACAGTTAATAAATGGGCGAAAATTATAATTGATATAGTTTAAGTTCTTTTTAGCTGTAAAAATAAAAAAAATTTAAAGGAGGAATTTCAAATGAAAGAATATTTGGAAATCGATGAAGTAAAAGCATTGGAGGTTTTAGATTCAAGAGGAAACCCAACAGTACAAGTAGAGGTTGTACTAGAAGATGGAAGTCAAGGAGTAGCTATGGTTCCATCTGGAGCATCAACAGGAAGTTTCGAAGCTGTTGAATTACGTGATGGAGATAAATCAAGATACTTAGGAAAAGGTGTATTAAAAGCAGTAGAAAACGTAAACACAATAATTAGAGAAAAAGTTATAGGTATGAATGCTTATGACCAAGTAAAATTAGATAAAACATTAATAGAATTAGACGGAACAGAAAATAAAGGAAAATTAGGTGCAAATGCAACACTTGGTGTTTCACTTGCAGTAGCTAAAGCAGCTGCCGCATCTTTAGGAATGGAACTTTACAATTATATAGGTGGAGTAAATGCAAAAGTACTTCCAACACCTATGATGAACATAATGAATGGTGGAAAACATGCTGATTCTACATTAAGCATACAAGAATTTATGATAATGCCAGTTGGAGCAAAATCATTTACAGAATGTATGAGAATGGGAGCAGAAGTTTATCATAACTTAAAATCTGTATTAAAATCAAAAGGACTTTCTACAGCTGTAGGAGATGAAGGTGGTTTTGCACCAAATGTTAAAGATGAAGAAGAAGCATTAGACACAATAGTAGAAGCAATAGAAAAAGCAGGATATAAACCAGGAGTAGATATTTGCTTAGCTCTAGATTGCGCTGCAACAGAAATGTATGATGAAGCTAAAAAAATAGGAAAAGAAGGAGATTATCATTTCTGGAAAATAGGTGTTACAAAAACATGTGATGAAATGATAGATTTCATAGAAGAATTATGCAATAAATATCCAATAATCTCAGTAGAAGACGGATTAGCTGAAGAAGATTGGGATGGATGGAAAAAACTTACAGACAGATTAGGAGATAAAGTTCAATTAGTTGGAGATGACTTATTTGTAACAAATATTAAAAGATTACAAAAAGGTTTAGATTTAGGAGTTACAAATAGTATATTAATCAAATTAAATCAAATAGGAACTTTAACAGAAACATTAGATGCAATAGAACTTGCTAAAAAGAACGGATACACAGCAGTTGTATCACATAGATCTGGTGAAACAGAAGACACAACTTTAGCAGATGTAGCTGTTGCAACAAATGCAGGTCAAATTAAAACTGGTGCACCATGCAGAACTGATAGAGTTGCAAAATACAACAGACTTCTAAATATAGAAAATGATTTAGGATGCACAGCAATATATGCTGGAAGAAAAGGTTTAAACGTATAATATAAAAAAGAATGTTCTTAAACATGAGGCTGCTGAAAAAGTAGCTTCCTTAAAAAGGACATTCTTTTTGGTAAAATATAATTAACATAATTTCTAATAAAATATTCAATTGTTGATAAAAATTTTTTTTAAAAGTTGCAAATAAAATTAATGTATGGTATAATAAATGGGTTGTTTATGGCATTTAAGATAAAGAAAGTATTTCTAAATTTTAGCCTTTTCACAGAATTTGTGAAAATAAACAATTATGAATACTTTTGGTAATCCAAAGACATGAACAAAAGAAAAAAACAGGAGGAAGAAAAAAATGTTTAAAGAACAAGTTACATATGTTGAGGAATATCAAAGACTTGTTTCTAAAATGCAAAAAAACGCAAAGATTTATGACGAGGTGATACTTACAGGCCGGTTGTATGATCCCATAGAAGAAAAGTATAAATCTAGCAAAGGGATTTTCTACCAAACGAAGATTGCAGTAAAAAGATATAGTGAAACGAGAGACTATATCCCCATTGTATTCCATGAAAGTCTCTTACCGTATTTCATGGAAGGCGAAGGAACCGTAAAAATCTATGGATTTATCGAAACTCATGATATTGAAGACAAAACTGGAAGGCATCTTAAGGTAGATGTGTATGTAAATAGAATTCAATCTATCTACAAATATGATGATACAGAAGAAGATATGAATTTTGTTTATTTACGTGGATTTATTTGCAGAAAACCGAACTATAGGATGACCAAAAGTGAGAGAAAAATAACAGACTTATGTATTGCTGTTGATACTGAATATGGAGAATCATTCTATATTCCCACTATTGCATGGCAAAACAAAGCAGAATATGCAAAATACTTCAATGTGGGAGATAGTGTGGAACTGTTGGGCAGAGTTCAAAGCAGACGGTATTTCAAAAAAAGTTCTCCCGATTCTAACAAAGGAGAATATAAAAATGCATATGAGGTATCTGTCGTATCCTTCTTAAGGTAAACTAAAAGTATTCTAAAGGGGAGAAAATTCATCAATAAAAAGATAGGATTTCCCCGCAAAAAAACATTGAAGGGGCATAATCAAAACAAATGGTTATGCCCCTTCTTTGAAAAAATATAACATTTTAAGGAGTATGAAATGATAAAAAAATTAGCAAAATGTATTGGAGAATACAAAAGAGAAACAATATTAACACCAATATTTGTAGGAATGGAATGTGCATTTGATGTTATTATACCATTTTTAATGGCATATTTAATAGACAATGGTATTAATAAAGGAGATAGTAAGCAAATTTTAGGTATAGGAATTTTACTAATTATATGTTCATTTGTAGCAATATATACAGGAGTAAAATCAGGAGACTACGCAGCAAAGGCAACAGCTGGATTTGCAAAAAATGTTAGAAAAAAGATTTATTATAATGTACAAGATTTTTCTTTTTCAAATATAGATAAATTTTCTACATCTAGTATTATAACTAGACATACTACTGATGTAAATAATATTCAAATGGCTTTTCAAATGATAATAAGAATGGCAGTAAGAGCCCCTCTTATAATTATATTTTCTTTAATAATGACATTTGTTATAAATGTAAAACTAGCTTTAATATTTTTGTTAGCAATTCCACTATTAGGATTAGGTCTATATTTTATAGCAACAACAGCACATCCAATTTTTGAAAAAGCAATTTCAATATATGATAAATTAAACAATATTGTACAAGAAAATGTAAGAGGCATAAGAGTTGTAAAATCTTTTGTAACAGAAGATGAAGAAATAGAAAAATTTGATGAAACTTCAAAATTAATATATAAAGAATTTTCAAAAGCAGAAAGAATAGTTGCTTTAAATAATCCATTAATGCAGTTTACAGTTGCAACAATTATTGTACTTATTTCATGGTTTGGTGGAAAAGAAATTATTGTAAACAATTTAACAACAGGAGAATTTACAAGTTTAATATCTTATACAATGCAAATTTTAATGTCTTTAATGATGCTTTCAATGGTTCTTGTTACAATAATGATTTCAAGAGCATCTGGAGAAAGAATAGTTGAACTTATGGATGAAAAAAGTAATTTGACTAGTAAAGAAAATGCAATAAAAGAAGTAAAAGATGGGTCAATAGTTTTTGAAAATGTAAATTTTAGCTATGTAAATGATGAAAATAAATTAGCTTTAAAAAATATAAATATAGATATAAAATCAGGGGAAACTATTGGAATAATTGGAGGAACAGGTTCATCAAAAACGACCTTAGTCCAACTAATTCCAAGACTTTATGATGTAACAAGTGGTAAAATAAAAGTTGCTGGAATTGATGTTAGAGATTATGATATAAAAGCATTAAGAAATCAAGTTGCAATGGTGTTACAAAAAAATGAATTGTTTTCAGGAACAATAAAAGAAAATTTACGTTGGGGAAAAGAAGATGCAACAGACGAAGAAATTGAAAATGCATGTAAATTAGCACAGGCACATGAATTTATAAAGACATTTCCGGATGGATATGATACATACATAGAACAAGGTGGAACAAATGTATCAGGTGGACAAAAACAAAGATTATGTATTGCAAGAGCTTTACTAAAAAATCCTAAAATACTTATTTTAGATGATTCTACAAGTGCAGTAGATACTAAGACAGACAGTTTAATAAGAAAAGCCTTTAAAAATAATATTCCAAATACAACTAAAATCATTATAGCCCAAAGAATTTCCTCAGTTGAGGATGCTGATAAAATAATTGTTTTAGATAATGGAATGATAAATGCAATAGGAAATCACGATAAATTGCTTGCCTCATGTGAAATATACAAAGAGGTATATTATTCACAAATGAAGGGAGGCAAGGAAAATGGATAAAAAATTAAAAGGAAAAATAGATTTTAAAGTTTTAGGAAGAGTTTTAAAATATATTACTAAAAATTATAAATTAAGACTATTTTTCGTAATTTTCTGTCTTTTACTAAGTACTGCTTCCTCAGTTGCTGCAAATCTGTATTTACAAACTTTAATAGATGATTATATAGTACCACTTGTAGGAACAATAAATCCAGTTTATACTTCACTTTTAAAAGCAATAGTTACAATGATTGTAATTTATGGAGTTGGCGTAATTGCAGCTTTTTTATCAAGTAGATTAATGGTAAAAGTATCTGAGGGAACATTAAAAGACATTCGTGATGAAATGTTTGTTAAAATGGAAAAGTTACCTATAAAATATTTTGATACACATTCTCATGGGGATATAATGAGTCGTTATACAAACGATACAGATACATTAAGCCAAATGATTTCTCAAAGTATACCAGAAACATTTTCTGTAATTACAACAATAGTTGTTATATTTTTTGCAATGATAATAACCAATATTTATTTAACAGCAGTAGTATTAATTTTTTTAGTTCTAATATTAATTGTAACTAAATTTATGACATCAAGAAGTGGAAAACACTTTATAAAACAACAAGAAGCTGTAGGTAATTTAAATGGATATATAGAAGAAATGATAAATGGTCAAAAAGTAGTAAAAGTATTTTGCTATGAAGAAAGGGCGAAAAAAAGATTTGACAAATTAAATGAAGACTTAGCAGAAAATGTTTATAATGCAAATAAATTTGTAAATTGTATAGGACCTGTAAATGGAAACCTTGGAAATACATTATATGCAGTTTTGGCAATAGTTGGTGGATTACTTGCAGTTAATGGAATAGGAAATGTATCTGTTGGAATGATAGTTGCATTTTTACAACTTAGCAAAACTTTTATAAGACCAATAAACCAAATTTCACGTCAATTAAACTCAATAGTTATGGCTGTATCTGGTGCAAAAAGAATATTTGAGTTTATGGATGAAGAGCCAGAAAAAGATGAGGGTAAAGTAACTCTTGTAAATGTAAAAGAAGAAAATGGAAAACTTGTAGAAGTAAATGAAAGAACTAAAATGTGGGCATGGAAATATCCTCATTCAGATGGAAGAATAGAATATATTAAATTAGCTGGACACATTGAATTTCATGATGTAGATTTTGGATATGAAGAAGATGAACTTGTTTTACATGAAATTAGTTTATATGCAAAACCAGGACAAAAAATTGCATTTGTTGGAGCAACTGGAGCAGGAAAAACCACAATTACAAATTTAATAAATCGATTTTATGATATTGAAGATGGAAAAATTAGGTATGATGGTATAAATATTAATAAAATAAAAAAAGATGATTTAAGACTTTCTCTTGGAATGGTTCTTCAAGATACAAATCTTTTTACAGGAACAATAAAAGATAATATAAAATATGGAAGAAAAGAAGCATCAGATGAAGAAGTAATTAATGCTGCAAAACTTGCAAATGCACATAATTTTATAACTAGACTTCCAAATGGCTATGATACAGAAATTTCAGCAGATGGAGCAAGTTTGTCTCAAGGACAAAGGCAATTATTAGCAATAGCAAGATGTGCTCTTTTAGATCCACCAGTAATGATACTTGATGAAGCAACTTCAAGCATAGATACAAGAACAGAAAAAATAGTTCAAGAAGGAATGGATAAACTTATGGAAGGAAGAACTGTATTTGTAATAGCTCATAGACTTTCAACAGTTAGAAATTCAAAAGCAATTATGGTTTTAGATCATGGAAGAATAATAGAAAGAGGAACACATGAAGATTTAATAAATGAAAAAGGGCAATATTATAAATTATATACAGGTGCATTTGAACTAGAATAGTAAAAAATTGCAATTTTGTAAAAATTGTGGTATAATTTAAAGTAAATACGTGGCAGTATGCTACAAGAAAAGGAGAAAAGAGATTATGAAGAAAATGATGATGTACTGGAAGGAACGGCTGTTTGATGCGAGAGAAAGAGTAGAAGGTTTGCATGAGGATGTATATCTAATTGCAGATTATATGTTCGCAATAATCAGCCCCAATGCATTAAGTCCCCAAGGACTTGCATTATGTTTCAGTGAGGCACTGGACATAATGAGGAAGGAAGTACCCAAGAAGCTCCAAGGAGCAGTGTACTTCCCACAGCTAATCGACGTGTTGTGTGATGAGGCCTATGCTGAAGAATTCCGGGAATTATTGAGAGAAGCCTATGGCTTCAATCCACCTAAGAGGTATACCGAGATAGAAATCGAGGAACTTCCCGAATTTATCAAGGTGGCAGTTGACTGGTGGACAAATGCCATTACATCGCGAGGATGTAATGAGCATATTCCTAGAAAGCTGTATCAGTATGTAGCTAGCCAGAACTATACGAAGGAACAAATTGTTACATACAAAAAAGCTTTGGCCCAAAAGATAAGCAAAGGTCTCAAGGCTCATACGGACGTGAAGCTGTACGTGGAGAATTGGGCTTGCCCAGAACTGGAAGATGCAGGTAGGACCATTGGTGTAGACCCCATGATTGGCTATCCATGGAATACATTTATGCTTATATCAGCAAAGGAAGTTAAGGTGTTGGATGAGCACCATGAGGGGATTTGGGAAACTCTTTGGAAGATGTAGCACGAAAAAAGTGTTTTTTGAGCTTTTTTCGAAATTAAAACTTTCTTAGTTGAAAGCTAACCTTTGGGCCCCCATTTGCTTCGGCAAATGGGGGCTTAAGGGGTAAATAAGGTTTGCAAACCGTGAATGGTAAATATAGTATATAATTTCCAAAAAAGCAATGAAAAAGCTATACAAAAAGAAAAAAATATGTTATTATATATAAGTAAAGTATTAATTTGTAAAAATATTAATTAATAATATAAATATATAAGTAAAAGGAGGAATTAACAATGTCAGGACATAGCAAATGGCATAATATTGCAGCCAAAAAAGGAAAAGCAGATGCTGCAAGAGGTAAAGTATTTACAAAATTAGGAAGAGAATTATTAGTCGCAGTAAAACAAGGAGGACCAGATCCAGAAGGAAATTCCAGCTTAAAAGCAGTAATTGCAAAATGTAAGGCAGCAAACATGCCAAATGACACAATAAATAATGCAATTAAAAAAGCTTCAGGAGAAGGAAGCGTTGCAAATTATGAAGAAATAATCTATGAAGGATATGGACCAAATGGAGTAGCTTTAATTGTTGAAGCAAGTACAGATAACAAAAATAGAACAGCAGCAGATGTAAGACACGCATTTGATAAATCTGGAGGAAACTTAGGAACTACAGGATGTGTATCTTATATGTTTAAGAAAAAAGGAGTTATGGTAATTGAAAAAGAAAATTGCCAAATGGATGAAGAAGAATTAATGATGCTTGCAATAGAAAGTGGAGCAGAAGATTTCGAAACTCAAGATGAAGTTTATGAAATAACAACAGATCCAAGTGATTTTACAGAAGTTTCAGAAAAACTTCAAGAAGCAGGAATTACATTTTTAGAGGCATCTGTACAAATGGTTCCAGAAACAACAGTTAGCTTAGATGAACAAGCTGCAGAAAAAATGGAAAAAATGATTGAAAGACTAGAAGATTTAGATGATGTAATGAATGTTTATCATAATTGGGAAGAATAAATATTATAAAAAATATAATTATCAATAATGGTAATTATATTTTTTTGTTCTAAAACAAAAAGACAAGCATATAATATAGTTAATATAATACATATTATTTGAAGTGAGCAGTCAAGGGGACCGATTTATGATTAAAGAAGTTTTAGAATATTTACCTAAATGTATAAAAAACGAAATAGAAAATTTTATAAATAAAAGCAAAATAGAAAATTCCTATGAAATAAATAATAAAAGCATAGAAGATGAAGTAGAAGAAATAAGGCTTAGAATAGATAAAAATCTAAGCCTTAAAATTGGACAAGAATTAATTTTGATAAATCATAGAGTAAGTAAAGAAGAGCTTGCAGAAAGCTTTGAAAATATATGTGAAAAATCAATATATTCGTACACAAAGCAAATTTCAGAGGGATTTATAACAATAAAAGGAGGAAACAGAGTAGGTTTAACAGGAAGCTGTGTTATAGAAAATGAAAAAGTAATAAATATAAATAATATATCTAGTTTAAATTTTAGAATAGCAAGACAAGTAAAAGATGCATCAATACCACTTTTAAAATATGTAATAGATATACAAAATAATTCAATTTATAATACATTAATTGCATCTCCTCCGGGTGCTGGAAAGACAACAATTTTAAGAGATTTAATAAGAAAAATATCTAATCGGAATTCCAGAAATAAATTTTAAAGCAAAAACTTGTGGGGTAGTGGACGAAAGAGGAGAAATTGCAGCAATGTATAAAGGTGTGCCACAAAATGATGTTGGAGATTTTACAGATGTAATAGATAATGTTCCAAAGCCAATAGGAATTAATATGTTAGTAAGGTCAATGGCACCAGAAGTTATAGCTTGTGATGAAATAGGAAGTATAGAAGATATTAAAGCAATAGAAAATTTAGTATGCAAACGGGGTAAAAGGAATTTTTACAGCCCATGCAGGTTCAACCAAAGAATTATTTCAAAATGAAAATTTAAGAAATATCATCGAAAATAAAATAATAAAAAGAGTAATAATACTAGATTCCCAATCTAAGGGGAAAATAAAAGAAGTAATAGAAAACTAAATATATTCAATAATTTATATGTCATAAAAAATATTCAATTTAATATTCATATAGTTTTAAAAAATTATAAAATTTAGTTCTAAAATATAAAAATTCAGTATATACATATATAAGAGGTGTATAAATGGAACTTTTAAGATATGTTTTTCTTATTGCAGTACTTTTGGGAAGTACAAGCATTGGCTTTTTACTTTCAAAAGGATATAAATATAGAGTAATAGAATTAAGATGTTTATCAAATTTAATAAATATTTTGCAAAATAAAATTAAATTTACACATAAGCCATTACAAGAGGTTTTAGAAGAAATTTCAAATATAGAAACAAATACAAGAATTACACAAATATTTTATAAAACATCACAAAATTTGGAAAAAGATAATTGCCAAGAAGCATTAAATAAAGCAATTACAGAAGAAAAATTCTTCTTGAATTTAAAAACAGAAGATATAGAATTATTAAAAACCTTGGGAGCGGTCTTAGGTAAAACAGATGTAGAAGGACAAATGAGCGAAATAAATCAATTTAATATTTTATTAAATAATCAAATAAAAAAAGCAGAACAGGAACATAACAAAAATGATAAAATGTGCAAAAGTTTGGGGACGATAATAGGTCTTGCAATTGTAATAATTTTATTTTAGGAGAAATGTTGAAAAATAATTGTCCAACCAGATTTGTGCCTTGGGAAGGAATGAGATTATAAAATGAATGTTGATTTGTTGTTTAAAATAGCTGCAGTTGGAATTTTAGTTGCTGTTTTGCATCAGGTATTATGTAGGGCAGGACGTGAAGAACAAGCAATGATGACAACTCTTGCAGGACTTATTATAGTTCTTACTTTAGTTATAAAAGAAATAAGTTCATTATTTGATACAGTAAGAAGCTTATTCGGCTTGTAGTACTATAAAAATAAAAGTTAAATAATATTCAAAATTGGAAATTATTTATCATCATAGGAAAGAATGTGATTTAAAATGGATGATGTAATAAAGATTATTGGAATTGGTCTTATTGCATTAATACTTATTATAATTATTAAGCAATATAGACCAGAGTTTGCTTTATACATATCATTGATTGCAGGAGTTTTGATTTTATATTTAGCTTTAGATGAAATATCGAATATTATAAATCTATTAAAAAACATCACTCAAAAATCTGGAATTAATAGTGAATTTTTAGGTATTTTGCTTAAAATGACAGGAATTGCTTTTTTGGCTGAGTTTGCAATTAGTATATGTAAAGATGCAGGAGAAGGAGCTATTGCAAGCAAAGTAGAACTAGGAAGTAAGGCAATAATTGTTTCTATGTCAATACCAATTGTTTATAATTTGTTAGAAGTAATTTTGAAAGTTCTGCCAGCATAATTTGAAAAGATTTATAAAAATGATATAGAAAATAAGTTCTGATTATAAAAGGAGTTTATAAATGAAAAAAGGGTGGTACATATATGTAATAATAATTTTTATAATTTTAATTCCAAAGGTTACTTATGCTGAAAATAAATTAAATTCTCAAAATAATTCTATAAATATTGGAAATACAACTGAAGATGTAATAGACACAGAGGCTATTTTCGAAGAACAAGAATCAAATTTTGGGATAAAAGATTTTTTAAATGAAACAAATAAATATGTACCAGATTATTTTAAAGATTTGAATATTTCTAAAATATTTAGTGATGCAACTTCGGGAAAAATTAATAATAAAGATATTTTGAAAAAAATACTTTCTTTACTTGGAGTAGAAATAACAAACACATTAAAAATACTTATAAATATTTTAGTAATAGTTTTAATACATAGTTTATTAAAGGCAATAACAGACAGTTTAGAAAGCACGAATGTTTCTAAAATTGTATATTATGTCCAATACATATTAATTGTAACTGTAATTATGGCAAGTTTTTCAGATATATTAAAAAATATAACAAATACAATAGAAGACTTAGTTGGATTTTCAGCAGTTCTGATTCCACTTTTAATTACTCTTATGATTTTTACACGGCAGTATAGCAACAACAACAGCTTTAGAACCAATATTACTTTTTTTAATAGAATTTATAGGAAGTTTAATAAAAAATCTTATAATGCCAGTTGTTTCTATAATAGTAGTATTGGTAATAGTTTCTAAAATAACAGACAGAGTACAAGTAAGCAAATTATCAAAGTTTATGCAGTCAAGTATTGTATGGTTTTTAGGGATAATACTTACAGTATTTATAGGAGCACTTTCATTAGAAGGTACGTTAACTTCAAGCGTTGACGGAATAACAGCTAAAACAACAAAAGCAGCAGTAAGTACATTAATACCAGTTGTTGGAAAAGTTTTAGGTGATGGAGTAGATAGCATATTAGGTTGTGGAGTTATTTTAAAAAATGCAGTTGGAATAGTTGGAGTTATTATAATTATTGGAATATGTTTAATGCCTATAATAAGACTTACAACTTTTAGCATAATGTATTCTTTAGCATCTAGTGTAATAGAACCATTAGCAGATGAAAAAATTGTAAAGTTACTAGATGAAATGAGTGGAGTGTTCAAACTACTTCTTGCAATAGTGTGCTCTGTTTCTGTATTACTAATTATAGGAATAACTCTAGTAATAAAAATTTCTAATAGTGGGATGATGTACAGATGATAGAATTTTTAAGTAATTGGGTTCAACAAATAGCACTTTCAGTAATAATAGTTAGTATATTTGAATTAATACTTCCAAAAGGAAATTTAAAAAAATACATAAAAGTAATTTTAGGGGTGTATGTTGTATTTTGCTTAATTTCTCCATTTGTTGATAGTCAAGCTTTATATAAATTACAAGATATAGATTTGGGTAGTTATGTAGAAGATAAGACAAAAAATATACAAAGTGAAGATAATAATGTAAACCAAGAAAGCATGGACTTAAGGCTTAGTCAATTATATATTGAGCAATTAGAAAAAGATATTGAAAAGAAAGTCGAATCAAACGGATATAAGATGGTAAAATGCAATATTGATGCAGACCTTAAATCATCTAGCGATAATCCGGGAATTCATAAAATTGATTTAACTTTAAGCAAAAATAATATTAACATTGAGGATATTAATATAAACACAAAAAAAATAGGTAGCGATGAACAAATAGATAATAATACGGAAAATTTAAAAGAAAGTATAGCAAAGACTTATGAGATAAGTAAAGATATAATAACTATTAAATTAAAATAAAAATGAGGCTTAAAGGTTGTAATTATTTTCTAACAAGATTTTGCCTTAGGAAGGAATAAGATAAATATGAGTAATTTTTTAAGTAAATTAACTTCAAAAAATACAGAAACAAAAAACAAAAAGAAAATAGAAAATATAGTTTTCCTTATAATAATACTTGTAATTACTATTTTCATAATAAATTCAATTTGGAAAGAAGATAAAAAAGCAGAAAAAGAAGAAACAAAAGAAACTATGTTTAATCAAGTTTTAACAAATAATAGTGAAGAAATATCCAAAAGTGATTTAGAAGAAAAGTTAGAAGACATTTTAAGTACAATAAAAAATGTAGGAGATGTAAGTGTATTTATAAACTATTCCGAAAGTAGTAAATTAGAGCCATTATATGATGAAACAACAACAACAAGTAGTACAGAAGAGGGGGATTCTTCAGGTGGGACAAGAAATATAACAGAAACAGAAACACAAAAAGATGTTGTTTTTTCAGAAAACTCTGGAGAGAAAAATCCAGTAACTCAAAAAACCACAATGCCAGTAATACAAGGAGCAATAGTTACAGCAAAAGGTGCAAGTGATGCAACTGTTAAAACTAATATTATAAATGCTGTTGAAGCAGTAACAGGACTAACTATAGATAAAATTCAAGTATTTGAAAAAGCAGAATAATGGTAAAAAAATTTTTGAAAGGAATAAAATTGGAAATGGAAAGAGAAAATATTTTTAAAAAATTTTTTAGAAAAACGGAAGGTTCAGCAAAAAAAATAAAGAAAAGTGAAATTGCAATATATGCTATTGCTTTAATGCTTGTTACAGCTGGCTATTATAATTATTCAACATTTAATAAAAATACTGAGGAAACATATTCGGAAGATGTATCCCAAATAAATGAGCAATATGCAAATGTTGGTGATGCAGTCTTAGTAAGTAATAATGACAGCCAAAATGAAAACAATAGCAATGATACTGATACAAATTCTTTAGTTAGTAATGAAAATGTGGAAAATGAAAATATTGTAGATAACCAAACCGAAGTAAATACTACAGAACATCAAGAAGTACAGCAAGTAAATACTGAAGTAACAGTAGACGAATCCGACTATTATGCAAGTTCAAAGCTTGAAAGAGATAAAATGTATGCAGAAATGATATCAACTTATGAGCAAATATTAAATAACACAAATGTAACAGAGGCGCAAAAAACGATTGCAACTCAAGAAATTGCTAAAATAAATAATAATAAAAATGCAATAATGATTTGCGAGAATTTAATTTTAACAAAAGGTTTTAAAAATTGTGTCATTTTAATAAATGATGCAAGTATAAATATTGTTACAAATATTGAAGGAGGCTTAACAACAGATGCTGTAGCTAAGATTCAAAATATAGTGTCAAGAGAATTAAAAACAGAAATAGAAAATATACATATTACTGAAAAGTAAAACATAAAATGGAAATGGGGACAAACTCCATTTCTTTTTTTGACCATGTTCAAATTTTCTCAATTTTCAATTTACTATTCCATATACAAAACGGTCAAAAAAGGACGTCCTAAATAGATTTTTTAAAAAATATTACAGTTTTATTACAACAAAATTAATTTTATATTACAATAGAAGAAACTTGTTGATTTTTGAAAAAAAAAGATGTAAAATGAAAAAAGATACGTAAATAATTAGAAAAAAAAGAGGAGGAATGAGCAATGGCATCAAATCCAATGCAAAGACAAGCAAGAAATTATTTTTTATTAGGAATGGCGGTAACTGTAATAATAGCCGCAATTATAGTTGTTTTACTATTTATGCAAGTAAAAAAATTAAATGAACAAATACAAGCTGAACAAGCAGCAACAAAAACAGTATATGTATTAACTCAGGATGTTAAGTCAGGACAAGTATTAACATCTGATATGTTTAAATTAGAAACAGTAAAATCCACAGGAGTTCCAATGGATGCAACAAGTGATGTAATGACTTTATTACAAAATTATTCATTATGTGATAAATCAGGAAATAATATATATGTAGAAGCAGATGGCTCTCTTTATATGATGGTAGATAATTCAAAAGTAACTGTTTATAGAGAAGAAACGACAGACAGCTATTATACACAAAGTACAAATGGAGAAAAAACATACATAGAAACAGCTCAAAAATCAATTATTGCAAAAGTAGATATGAAAGCTAATACTGTAATAACTAATTCATTAATTTCAAGAGCAGATGAGCTTGAAACAGATGATGTTAGAAAACAAGAGTATAATATGTTAGTTTTACCAATAGATTTAATGACTGGAGATTATGTTGATGTTAGATTTTTACTTCCAAGTGGTCAGGACTTCATAGTTGTTTCTAAAAAAAGTGTTACAATTCCTGAAGTAAATGGTGAGTATTTATCAAATACAATACAAATGAATCTATCTGAAGAAGAAATATTATCTTTATCTTGTGCAATGGTTGAAGCATATAGAATGAATTCTTCTAAACTATATGTAACAAAATATACTCAAGCAGGTTTACAAGAAGCTGCAATACCAAATTATGTTGTTAATAGTGAAGTTGCAAATGAAATAGATGCAGATCCAAATATAGTTGCAGAAGCAAGAAAGGCATTAAGTGAAAGATATACAGATTCTGCAAAAAGTTTAAGAAATAACTATATAAATGGAGCTATTTCAAACTATGGAGATTCAGAAAACTTACCAATTAAAATGGAAGAAAGTATAACTTCTTCTCAAGAGTCAAGACAACAATATTTACAATCACTAACAGGAGGAACAGTTACTACAACAGAGACTGAACAACAACAATAAAAACACAATGAAAGGATAAAGTATGAAAAAAATAGGGTTTATAGGGGCATATGACAAAGCAAACTTTTTAGTATATTTATCTAAAATATTAGCTATTCTTGGTTATAGAGTTTTAGTAGTAGATTCTAGTGATGTACAAAAAATAAAATACATTGTACCATCTATACATCCAACAAAATCATATATAACGACATTTGAAGATGTAGATTTTGCAGTTGGATTTGATACATGGGAACGGAGTAGAAAGATATTTGGGTTTAACATATGATACAAATGATGAAGAAGATGATAAAGATAATAACAGTGAAAATAAAGACCCATATGATTATGTTCTTATAGATGTAGACAGTGGTGAAAAACTAGAAACTTTCGATATAAAAAATGCAGAAAAAAATTATTTTGTAACTACATTTGACATGTATTCCTTAAAGAAAGGAATGAATATCTTTCAAAATTTACAAGAGCCAATAACATTAACCAAAATATTATTCTCTTATCAATCTTCTAAAGTTGAAGAAGAATATTTAAATTTTATTTCAATGCCATATAAAATTAATTGGAATGAATATAATTTATATTTTAAAATTTTAGGAGAGGATAATAGAGTATTTGAAGATAATCAAAGAATTGAAAAAATAAGATTTAGAAGATTGAGCCCTGATTTTAAGAGTACGCTTAGCTATGTCGTACAAGACATTAATAAATCAGAAAGTATGATGAAAATAAAAAAAGCAATGAAAGATTGAGGTGAAAAAAACATGTCAATTATAACATTTTGGAACGGAACAGATGACGAAGTAGGAAATACAACTAGCTGTATGGCTTTTGCCACGCAAGTAGCAATTGAGCATAATATAAAAGTATTACTTTTGTCTACATCTCTAAATGATAGTTTAATAAAAGATAGTTTTTGGCAAGAAAATAGAAGAAAATCTTTTGGACTTTTTGCAGATAATCGAAGTAAAATTATAGAAAACAATGGATTAGAAGGATTGGAAAGAGTAATAAGAAGCAATAGAATCACACCAGAAATGATAAAAGATTATACAAAAGTTGTGTTAAAAAACAGGCTAGAAATTTTACTAGGTTTAGAAGGAGACGGAGAAACACAAAAAAAACAATATTCAATGACACAAGAATCATATCCAGAAATAATGGAATTAGCAGATCGTTATTATGATATGGTTATAGTGGATTTAGATAAAAACATAAAAAGTTCAACAAGATTAGAGATATTACAAAAATCACATATAATAGTAGCTATGACGTCACAAAAGATAAAATCAATACAAAAAATAGATGAATTGATAAAACAAAACAATAGTATATTAAATGAAGAAAATACAGTAATGGCAATTGGCAAATATATGGACAATACAAGATATAATGCAAAAAATATAACAAGAGGTATACTTAGAAAAAGAGACATAATAAATACAATACCATATAATAATTTATTATTTGAGGCAACTCAAGAAGGAAAAATTGTAGATTTATATTTCAATTTTATAAGACTAAGAGAAAAAGATGAAAACTATTATTTTGTAAAAGAAATAAAAAGGTTATATGCCGATATAAAGGGCAGAATAGAAATGCTACAAATGCAAAGAAAAATATAGCTTTAAGGTAAAGATACACAAGTTTTCTTTTAGGAGGAAAAACAATGACAATATCAAATATAATACTTATAGTATTAATCATAGGTGTAGCTGCATTTATAATATACTTTCATATTAAATCAAAACAAAATGCAGAAGTGGTAACAAAAATAGATGTCGATGACCAAACATATACATTAGAGCAAATGGTTGAATTTATAAAAAGAAGGTTAGACGAGATTACAAAAATCAACTTATATGATATAGGGTTATCAGAGGAAGAATTAAAAAGAAGAAAAAGCAAGAAATATGAGTTAAAAAAGGCTTTAAAAGGATGTACATATGGAGATGTTAATGATAAAAAATATGTTAAGGAATTAATATATGATTTATTAGCTAAAGAATATGGTGTAAATGAAATGAACATATCAAAATCAATTCCTTTTGATATTCCATCACTTTTAACAGCTCAAGATAAATTTGATATTTTAATATATATTTATAAAAAAGAATTTGGATATGAAGCATTAAGTGAAATGATAAGAAAATATAAACTAGATGAATTTAAATATATCCAAGGAGAAACAAAGCCTTGCTATGTTATTACAGAAGAAGAAATAGCAGATATTTATGAAAAGGAAAATATTGAATTATCATTTTCAGATAAATTAAATATAGTTGTACAAAGAATATATCAACAATATAAAGGATACTCAAGCATAGATGAAATTAGAGATATGAACATAGATGGTGTATCTGGTGGTGTATCTGGTTTACCTGAAAGTTTTATAAGCCAAGTTGCTCAAACAGACTCTGCAGATTATTTAACACAAATAGAAGAACACAAAGTACAACGTGCATGTGACAGTATTTGGATAATGTTCCATGGTAAATCAATTAGATTGGCATTTTTATCATTTGGATCAGAAGCAGAACTAAAAAGAGTATGCCAAAATATATACAAATACAATAATCCAGGACAATTATCAGATACAAATGGATACAAAATAAACGAAATGAAGGATGGTTCACGTGTCGTTGTTGTAAGACCATCAATGTCAGAAACATGGGCATTTTTCGTAAGAAAATTCGACGTAAAACGTGCAACACTTGAACAAATAGTTTTATATCCAGGAAAAGAAGATACAATAGATCTTCTAAAATTCCTAGTAAAAGGAGCAAGAATAATATCACTTACTGGTGAGCAAGGTTGTGGTAAAACAACAATGCTTATGGCAATGATAGAAAATATATACGAAACAATGAACCTTCGTATTACAGAAACGGCATTTGAGTTACACTTAAGAAAAATATATCCAACACGTAACATCGTATCAATGCGTGAAACAGATACAATAGCTGGACAAGAGTGCTTGGACGTACAAAAGAAAACAGATGGTTCTGTAAATATCATCCGGAGAGGTTGCAACTGATCCCGTAGCATCTTGGATGATACAATCAGCCCAAGTTGCATCAAAATTCACATTATTTAC
>CANRQH010000011.1 GCA_947632745.1 uncultured Clostridia bacterium
ATCAGAAGATTATAATGAAGAAGGAATACCAGATAAAGACTCAACACCAGACAACAAAGATCCAGAAGAAGATGATTATGATGACGCAAAAGTATTACTTTCAATAGCAACAGGATTAGGAATATATATAGTAAAATATGTAACAATTGGATTAGTAATCTTAGGAGTATTAGGAGCAGGAATCTTTACAATTAAGAAATTTGTATTATAATAAAAAACTGAGGAAATAAAAATTTCCTCAGTTTTTATTATAATTTATTTAAAAAAATAATATAAAAAATGAATTTTTGAAAAAAAACTACTAAAAAATATCACAAAAATTATTTACAATAAAAACGTGTTATGCTATAATGTGAAAAGATTATAGGAGAAGGATTGAAAAAAATGAATCAAATTTTATCTATAGAAACACCACAAGATAGAAAAAGAAAAACAGGCAAAACAAGTTTACATTCAAATGTTGTTGTTTTCGCTATTATATTGTTAATATTTGGAATAGGAATGGCATCTGTAGGAGTATATTCTTATTTTCAAAATACTGCAAATAATAACTCTGGGCTTGTTGTATCACAAAATACAAAACCAGTTATTACAATAGAAAGAGAAAGTGCATCTGTTATAAATATAGTTGTAACACATGATAAACCAATTTCAAAAATAACTTACACTATTAATAATGGAGAAACTAAGCCAATAGAATGTAATGGAAATTCAGAGGTAAAGGAAAGAGTTGAATTACCAGTTGGACAGTCAAACATAATAATAAATGCAGAAGACATAAATGGAATGTCTTCATCATACCAATCTACTTATCAAGTAGAACAACAGCCAACAATAACACTAGAACAGGTAGACAATAAAATACAAGTAACAACTGAAAGTACAATTAACATAGATTATATAATGTACTATTGGGATGAAGATACACAAAATGCTAGACAAGATACAATTAATGATGTAAAAAATGTAACATTAATAGATGTATTAGAAGGAATGCATACATTAAATATAAAAGTGGTAGATATTGAAGGAAATGAAACGACAAAATCTCAAAAAGTAAAAGGAGATACTAAGCCAACTTTAAAAGTTACAACTGATAAAAAAAGTTTCCTTATTAAAGCATCAGATGATGAAAATTTAACTAAAGTAGAAATTACATTTAATTCTGGTGAAAAAACGACTGAGGAAATAAATGGAAAAGAATATTCAAATAGTATAGAACTACAACCAGGAATAAATACATTAATAGTGACAGTATACAATGCAAATGGACTTTCAGAAACTTCAAAGGTAAAATATACTAAGGAGTAAAGCAATGGTAAATGAAGTATATATAATTGATGATGATGAATCTTCAATAGCTGTGTTTAGAGAGCTTTTTAGGGATGATAAAGAATATAAATTTATCAGTGTAAAAACTGAAGAAATAGATATCGCTCTAAACAATATTCCAGCATTAATAGTAATAAACGAAGATGCAATTGACAGAGATGTAATAGATGTATGTAGAAAAATCAGAAAAGACGAAGACAATACAATAACTCCAGTAATAGTCGTTTCTTCAAATTGTTCTAGAGAACACAGAATGAAAGTTTTAAATGAATCAATAGAATATTTTATAAGAAAACCAGTGGACGAAGGATATTTATATTACACAGTAAAAAATTTAACAAGACTTTTAACTATTAACAGGAGAATGAGTCCATTAACTCGGACTTCCAGGAAATGTACAAATAAATTCTGAATTAAAAAAAAGATTAATAAAAAACGAAGAATTTTCAGTATTGTACATAGATTTAGATAACTTTAAAGCATACAATGACGTTTATGGATTTTTAAAAGGAGATCAAATAATAGAATATACAGCGAATATTATTGTAAATGCTGTGCATGATAATAGTAATGGATTTGTAGGACATATTGGAGGAGATGATTTCATTGCAATAGTTCCTAATGACAATGTAGAAAGAATGTGTCAATCTATAATATATAACTTTGATAATGGTGTAGGAAAGTTTTATAATGAAAAAGATCTTATTGAAGGTTATATTGAAGTTGCAAACCGAAAAGGAATAATAGAAAAATTTCCATTAACATCCATTTCCATAGCAGTTGTAGTTGCAGATATTGGAAGATTTGCGAATATTTTGGAGATTGGAGATGTAGCAACTCAAGTAAAACATGCAGCAAAGAGTGTAATGGGAAGTAGTTATGCAATAGACAGAAGAAGAAATAAATAAAAGGAAAACGAAATTGGAAATTAGATAAATTGTAATTTTTAATTTCGTTTTTAGTTATACATATATTCAAATATGTATAATTAGTAACAAGTATTGTTTGGAGGGAAAACTTATGTATGAAAGAAATGCTATAATATTGGAGAGATATTTTGATAAAATGTTTGGCTATAATCAAAGAAATAATATCAAAACTAATTTTAAAGATTATATTGAATTAGTAACATGTCTAGAAAAATATAAGAATATTTCAGATGAAGAAGAGACTATTATGCAAGAATATGATTCTATTGCAAATAGAATTAGAGATATTCAAAAAGAACAAGAAAATTTAAACAAAAAAAATACTAGACTACAAACAGAAAGAGGTAATCTATTTCAAAATATATCAGAGGATACAGGAGATATACAAAAAAAGTTAGATAGTCTAAATAATAATATTCAAATTGTAAATGATGAGATAGAAGAAAATGCAAAGAAATTTGTTGAAGTTGTAGACGAATTTGATAAAAAAAGTATAGTTAGGACAAACTGTGGAAGAACAAGAAGAACTATAGAAAATGAATATAATAAAAAATTAAATGAAACATTGGATAATTATCAAAATATAGATATGGAAATAGAAAAAAATGCCAAAAAATTTGTTGATACAGAGACAACTAGCATAGAAAATGAATTAAAAGAAAGTATGAAAAAGAATGGAGAAAAAGAAAAAATACCTTTTGATTTAAATGTAGTTGCTAAAGCCATAACAGTTACAATAGATATTCAAAAAAAAGAAACAGAAATATATGCTAGTATATATGATAAAACCAATAGACTATTTACTGAAATAAAAAACAATTCAACAAAAATTGAAAAACACAAAAAAGCAATAAAAGATGCAAACTCTAGATTAGAGTTTTTAAATGCAATAAAAGAATATCTAATTCAATTTTTAGATAATGAAAGATTAACAGTAGTAAATGGAAAAGAGGAGCATGCTACATTAATGCAAGAAGCATGTAAAAATTTAGATGAAGATTTAGTACAAATTAACAATTTATATACATTATTATTAAAAGAGATTTCCAAAAAAATAACTAGAAAAACATATAGCGAATTATATAAAATAGAATATTTAGGAGATTTGGAAGAAAAAGCAGAAGATTTTG
Source organism: uncultured Clostridia bacterium (assembly GCA_947632745.1). Taxonomy (GTDB): domain Bacteria; phylum Bacillota; class Clostridia; order TANB77; family CAG-508; genus CAG-269. The sequence continues at coordinate 3,392 of CANRQH010000011.1, forward strand.
ATAATGAAATAAAAAAATTAAATTTGCCAGTAACAATAATTAATCCAAATTATTGGAGAATTGAAGGAATGAAAAAAATATATGATGTATTTTACAAATGTGTTACTGAAAATTATGACAGAGATTTATCTGAATTTATACCAGAATTACAAGAAAATAAAGAAAATAATGATATAGAACAATTTGAAGAACAACAAGACAATTATGACGAAGAAAAAGAAAATAAGGTTCAAAAAAATAAAAAGGAAGATGCTAAAGCAGAGATAGATAAAAAGATAGATATGATTCTTGGCTTAGACAAAAATGACGATGAAACGGATGAAGAGGAAAATTGGCAAGATGAAGAAGAAACAGATGCAGAATGGGATGAAGACCAAGAAGAAGATTGGGAAGATGACTGGAATGAAGAAAAAGGTGAAGAAAGTCAAGAAGATGATGACGAAGAAGATTGGGACGACGAGGATGATGAAGATAGAAATGAAGATGAACAAGACTCAAAAGATATAGATTTTGATATTTGGGGAAATATAGACAAAGATAATAGAAAAAATATTATAGACCAAAATGACGATGACGACGATTGGGATGACGAAGATAATGATGATGACGAAGAAGATTGGGACGACGAGGATGAAGATGAAGAAAACGAAGACGATGAAGAAGATGAAGAAATAGATGATGAAGATGAAGAAACAGACGAAGATGAAAATGATGACAATGATGATGAACAAGAAGAAATAACAGACGAAGATGAAGAAGAAATAGAAGAAGAAAAAACAAACAAAAAATCAAAAAGAAAAAATAAAAATACTAAAACAAAAAAAGACACAAATGATGAAGAAAATTGGGAAAATGAGTTTATAAATATAAAGAAAAAAGAACCAAAAAAGAAAAAAAGTTTTTTTGATAAATTTAGAAAATAATATAAAAAGGGCGACCTGTCATTTGGAACGTCCTTTTTACGTGTTATTAAGTATTTTTAGTTAACTTTTTTGCAAATAAAAATTCCTTGAAAGATATTTCTTCCAAGGAATAAATAATTATCTTTTACTAAATTGTGGAGCTTTTCTAGCTTTTTTAAGACCATATTTCTTTCTTTCTTTCATACGAGGATCTCTTGTTAAGAAACCGTTTGATTTAAGTATTGGTCTAAATTCTAAATTAGCTTCATTTAAAGCTCTAGCTATACCATGTCTAACAGCACCTGCTTGACCAGTATAACCTCCGCCTTTAACAGTAGAAATAACGTCATATTTTCCTAAAGTATTTGTAACAGTTAAAGGTTGTTCAACTATAACTTTTAAAGTTTCTAAACCGAAATATTCGTCTAGATCTTTTCCATTAACTGTAATTTTTCCTTTTCCTTCTGTTAGTCTAACTCTGGCAATAGCATCTTTTCTTCTACCAGTACCATAATAATATTTTTTTTCAGCTTTAGGCATTTATGTTTCCTCCCTTTAAATTAAAAATTCCATATTTCTGGTTTTTGTGCTTCATTTTCATGTGATTCGCCTGCATAAACTCTTAATTTTTTAAGCATTTGAGCTCCTAAAGAGTTATGTGGTAACATTCCTTTTATAGCTAACATCATAGCTTTTTCTGGATTTTTTTCCATCATATCTTTTGCTACAATCTCTTTCATACCACCAATATAACCAGAGTGATGTCTATACATTTTTTGATTTATTTTGTTTCCTGTAAATAAAACATCTTTACAATTTAATATAATAACATGATCACCAGTATCAATATTTTTTGTATAAATTGGTTTATGTTTTCCTGCTAACAATCTTGCAGCTTCTGTTGCAACTCTACCTAAAGGTTTACCTGCAGCATCGATTATATACCATTTTCTTTGTATTTCACTTTTTTTAACACTGTACGTAGTATTGTTCATGGTAATTTATACCCTCCTATTTTTAAATTAATATATATGATAATTAAATTTAAAACCACCGGGGAGAAGTTTTATATTTAATTCATATTTTTAATAATACTGAATAATTTTATTACAAAAAAGTAATTTTGTCAAGGGGTTTCACGATTTTTATGAAAAATAAAAAGGAAAGTTTGTTTAAAGGAGTATTATTTTTGCTTATTTCTCAAATTTTTATAAAAATAATAGGTTTAGTATATAAGCTATATTTAACTAATAAAGAGGGATTTGGAGATAGCGGTAATGCAATATATAGTAGTGGATTTCAAATATATGCTTTACTTTTAACATTTTCTTCAACAGGTGTTCCAAATGCAATTTCGAAACTTGTATCAGAAAGGTTAGCTGTAGGAGATAATAGGGGAGCAAATAAAGTTTTCAAAATTGCATTTGTTACATTTGCTCTAATTGGGATGACAGGTTCAGTACTATTGTTTTTAGGAGCTAAAACAATAGCAAATTCTTGGATACAAATACCAGAGGCAGAATATTCTTTAATTGCACTTTCTCCATCAATATTTTTTGTATCAATTACTGCAGTTATAAGAGGATATTTTAATGGTAGACTTTCATTTTCTACAACAGCAAAATCACAGTCTATAGAACAAGTTTTTAAAACCATATTTACTGTTTTTTTAGTAGAATTGGTATGTATTTTTGGAAAAAATAATACGTTAATTATGGCAGCAGCAGCAAATTTAGCAACAACATTTGCAACAATATCAAGCTTTATATACATATATGCTTATTATAAATCAAAAAGAAAGGAAATTGGGCAAGAAATACTGCAATCTGTAAATTATAAGCCTACAAGAATAAGAAAAACAATAAAACAGATTATAACTGTTGCAATGCCAATATCTATAAGTAGTTTAATATCTTCATTTAATAAAAATATAGATTCTTTTACAATAGTTAGATTTTTAAAACAAAATATGGATGCTGAAAAAGCAAAAATACAATATGGAATTTTAAGTGGAAAAATAGATAGTTTATGTGTTCTTCCACTTGCATTAAACAGTGCATTTGTATCTGTACTTGTTCCAAACATATCTAAAACAATGGCAAAAGGAAATGAAAGTGATGTTGGAAAAAAGGCAACAATGTTTATTTTAGTAAGTATTTTAGTTGGTCTTCCTATAACTGCAATTATGTTTATATTTTCAAAACAAATTTTAAGTTTATTATTTCCAAATGCTCAAAGTGGATCCATGTATTTAAGGGTAAATAGTATTGCAATTATTTTTATGCTACTTTCTCAAACCTTAAGTGGATTATTACAAGGGATTGGAAAAGTAAAGATTCCACCAATAGCTTTTGGAATTGGAATGATAATAAAATTCATCTGCAACATAATTTTAATTCCTAAAAAAGAAATTGGAATATATGGAGCAATAATAGGAAATATTCTATGTAATGTAATAGCATTTATAATACAAATTACAATATTAAGTAAAAATTTAAAAATGAAATTTGGATTTAAAAAATTTATAATAAAACCTATAATTAGTACAATAATTATGAGTATAGTATCGATATTTTTATATAACACTATTAAGTGCATAGAATTAGAAAAAATGGCTATAATATTAGCAATATCAAGTGGTTGCTTAATTTATATTCTATTAGTTTTTGCATTAAAAATTTTGCCAAAGGAAGAGATAAAAGCAATTTAGGAAAAAAAATAAAAAAATTCTGCAAAAAAGAAGGATTTTATCGAAGATTGGCGAATAAATTATTAAAGTAGATTATAAAGTGCTAATACATAAGCATTAAAGTAACTACATAAACACATTTTTTTAGGAGGTAATTATAATGAACAAAGCTGAATTAGTAGCAGCTATGGCTGCCAAAACAGGAGAAACAAAAAAAGTTGCAGAAGCATCAGTTAACGCATTCGTTAGTGTTGTTACAGATGCATTAAAAAAAGGAGATAAAATTCAATTAGTTGGATTTGGATCTTTCGAAGTTAGAAAAAGAGCAGCTAGAAAAGGTAGAAATCCACAAACTAAGGAAGAAATTAAAATACCTGCATCTAAAGCTCCAGTATTCAAAGCTGGTAAAGCTTTAAAAGAAGTTGTAAATGGTAAAAAATAATAATTTATATAAATAAAAAGAAATGAGGTACCTCATTTCTTTTTTTTGAACTAAAAAATATTATATCTTTCTTATATTAAAAATAAAAATATATTACATTTTGATTACAAATATTGAAAATACAAGTTAAAAGATATATAATAAGATTGAAATTTATGTTTTTAGGAGGAAAAAAAGTGGAAACGAAAAAGATAAATTATGACTTGGTAAATAGAACAAGGCATGAAGTTAAGAGAAGACAACAGAAAACAGGAAAGAGACTTACAAGAAGACAAATAAAAAGAATAATGATTTTGGCAAATGTAGGTTTAATAACTTTTAGTGGTATAATTGGAGGAAAAACAGCATTAGCTTTAAACGAAGCAAAAGAAAATGCTAGAACTGAAATTGAAATTGATGCAACTGGTAAAAATGAGATTAACATAGAAAATGTAAACTTTAAAGATGGATTAAAAGTAAAAATAAATGGACAAAAAGTAGATTTAAATGAAATAACAATAAATGAAGATATAGATAAGAAAATTGATAATATAATAGATGGTATTGGGCAACCAGCTGATGTATTAACTATAGTAAAAGAAGAATATGCTAATAAATACAATACAGCATATGGACAAAACATAAGCTCAGAAAATATACAAATACATCCACGGAACAATGTTTTATATTAGTGAAGATACAGCAGAAAATGGAGATAATATAATAAGGGAAAACTATTCTAGTAAAGATGGAGAACAATCAAGACCAGAAATTTTAACAATAGAAGTATACGATAAAGATGCAAGTCAAGAAGATGCAGAGCTAATACATAAAGAAAGTACAACACTTAGTGGAGATGAATATGTTACAGTATATGCCCCAAGTGAGGAAGTTAAAAAGTACGAAGAAAACATAGTAAGTGATATGGGAAAAATAACTAATGCAGCAGTTCGCTATTATACTTTTCTTAATGAGGGTCAAAAAGAAAATGTAGAATTAAAACTTGACTATGAATACAAATTTAAAGAAGCACTTAAGGAATATGAACAAGAAAAAATAAATGAAAAATCTAGTAATGATTTAGAAATAGAACCTTAAAAGATTGCAAATTATATATTTGCAATCTTTTTTCAAATTCTAAGGCAAATGAGTTGCAATTAAAAATAAAAAATATTTAATAAATTAGTATAAATAAAATAATTCTAACATACAATGTATAAAAAATATAAAAGAGAGGTTATTTATGATAGTACTAAACAAAAAAAGACTTTTATTAATAGGTTCATGTGTTTTTTTATCATTATTTGTATTTTTATTAACAACCAATGACGAAAATCAAAATATATACATATCAACAGTAAGCCTTCCAGTATCAGGAAAAACTGTAGTTGTAGATGCTGGACATGGTGTGCCAGATGAGGGAGCAGAAAGTTCTTCTCGGAACGACAGAGGCAGAAACTAATTTAAAAATAGCATTAAAGCTTCAAAATTTATTAGAGCAGAGTGGATGTACAGTAATTTTGACAAGGTCAGACGAAAATGCTATATATGATATTGACAGTAAGACTCTAAAGCAAAAGAAAATATCAGATATTAGAAATAGAGTAAAAATAGGAAATGAAAGTCAAGCTGATATTTTTGTATCTATTCATTTAAACAAAATTCCTCAAGCTCAGTATGATGGCTGGCAAACCTTTTACAAAGAAGGAAACGAGGAAGGAGCAAAACTTGCAAAACAAATTCAAGCGAATTTAAATGAAGCGATACAAAGGGAAAATAATAGAGTTTCTAAAACGATAGATAATATATATATAATAAAACATGTAGAAATACCCACAACTATAGTAGAATGCGGATTTTTGTCAAATCCAGAAGAAGAAAAATTATTGTTAGATGATGGCTATCAAAATAAATTAGCTTGGGGAATTTACAATGGAATTATAGATTATTTTTATGAATAACAAGAAAAGCTACTAAGGCTTTTCTTTTTTTAAAGAATTTTTATAAAAGTATTTACTTTTACATTTATTTGTGCTAATAATAATATTGTAGGGCTTTATACAAAAGAGTCGAAAAAACACATATGGAGGAATTAGTATGAGAAGAATAAAATTAATTAAAATATCAATTTTAGCTTTAATTGTAATTTTAATATCTTTTAACAATGTTTATGCACATTCTGTTGAACTTGATCCAAAATCTTTAATATCTTTTCCTTATATTGCATATAATGGAGAAGGCACAATAACAATAAGCAGTTTAGAAACCGGGTATAATTTATATTGGCAAGCTATCGAAATCTCTGATAATGCTTATACACAAATTCAAACAATAAGGGAAGATGGACAAGCAGAGTTAGACGATATGAACGAAGAGTTAGATGCTATTAACAATGAATGTGATAACTTAGAAGAGATTTATAATGAAGCACATAAAGCATGGGAAGATGCAGGTGATGAACAAAAGCAAACTGCGAAGGAAGCATCAGATGCAGCATATAAAAATTGGCAAGATAAAGTAAAGGAATATAATGATAAAGTAACAGTATATAATGCAAAAGTAACAGAAATAAATACAAATATAAATGATTTAATACCAGTATATGTCGAAGAAAATTGGGTAGAAACATTAGATGGAAAATTTAAAGTTGATTTAACACGATTTTCTGGAGATAAAGCTTATGTTATGTGGGCAAAATTAATTACTTCAAGTGGAGAAACATATTATGATGAAGCAATATATACTTTTTCAGGATCAAAAGTAGATAATGTAGAAGTAACATCAATAACATTAGATAAATCAGAAATTACAATAAAAAAAGGAAGTAGTTATACATTAACAGCTACAATAACACCAAACAATGCAACAAATAAATTAGTAGAGTGGACAAGCAGTAATAACAATGTTGCAACAGTAAGTAATGGAAAAGTAACAGCAATTTCAGAAGGTACAACAACAATAACAGCAACAACTGCAGATGGAAATCATACTGCTACATGTAAAGTAACAGTTACAGGGGCAAATTCAACAAATAAAGATATAGATAATACAACATCATCAAAAGGATTACCAAATACAGGGACTATAGCATATATTTCAATTGGGGCAATATTTATAATAGGTGTTGTTGGAATAATTATGTATAAAAAATATAGACATTTGAATTTTAAATAAAAATAAGGGGCAAAGAAAAAAGTTTTGTATAAAACTTTCTCTTTGTCTTTTTTTATTTTTAAGGAGGGATTATTTATAGAAGAAAAATTTTACAAAGTATGGCTTTCATTAATTCAAGGTTTGGGAATAAAAAGATATTTAAATCTAATTAAAGTATTTAAAACAAATAAACAAATATTTAATGCAACTAAGGAAAAACTAATGCAAGTAGATTTAATAGATGAAAAGATTTGTAATAGAATTTTAGATATAGAAAAAAGAAGAATTGTAAAAAATCATTTAAAATTTATGGAAATGAATAATATAGACATTATTTCTATTAATGACATAGAATATCCTATGCTTCTAAAAAATATATATAGTCCACCAATATCTATTTATATAAAAGGAAATAAAGCTATACTAAAAAATACAAGTATTGGTATTGTAGGGTGTAGAGAATGTTCAAATTATGGTAAGCAAATAGCACAAAAACTCAGCTATGATTTAGCATCTTGCAAAATAAATATTGTAAGTGGTTTAGCAAAAGGAATAGATTCATATGCACATTTAGGAGCTGTTTATTGTAAAGGTCTTACAACAGCTGTTTTAGGAAGTGGGCTAGATGAAATATATCCAAGTGAGAATAAATACTTAGTAGATAAAATTATAAGAGCAAATGGAGCAGTAATTTCAGAATACCCTGTAGGAACTAAAGCCAGTAGAAATAATTTTCCAGCAAGAAACAGAATAATAAGTGGATTATCTAAAGGAATAGTAGTTGTTGAAGCAAAAAAGAAAAGTGGGACATTAATCACAGTAGATTTTGCTTTAGAACAAGGAAGAGATGTATTTGTTGTTCCACGGAAATATTGATTCTATAAATTCTGAGGGCACAAATGACCTTATAAAGCAAGGAGCCAAAGTTGTTACAAATTATATGGACATTCTAGAAGAGATAATGTGAAAAGAATTATTATAAAAATAATGATAAAGAGTACATAAATATTAATATATACTCTTAACATATTTTATAAAGTAGAAGCTCTTTTTTCTTCTTTTTCTTTTAAATATTTTAATTTAGTGGCCATGCCTCCGCGTAAGTGTCTTTCAGCTTTATTTTCATCTAAGATTTCTCTTACTTCTTTTGCTAAAATAGGGTTTATTTTTAGTAATCTATCAGAAACATCTTTATGTACTGTGCTTTTGGAAACGCCAAATTTTTTCGCAGTACTTCTTACAGTATCTTTGGTTTCAATGATATAACGAGCCAAAGAAATAGCACGTTCTTCTATTGTTAATTTTTTCATTTAAAGCCCCCATTTTTGAAATATTTTTGTTTAATTATATTCAGTTTTTAATGGGGTTAGAACTTTAAAAAATGTAATTTTATATTATGATTTTATTGTTTTTTTCATTTTTTATATTAAGAAAGAAATTAAATTCTAAGTACTCTACCTGGAAAAATTAAATTAGGATTTGATATTCCGTTTAATCTTACTAAATATCTAACACTAACTCCAAATCTTCTAGAAATTCCAAATAAAGTATCTCCGGGACGAACGGTGTAAGTAACAGGATTGGAATTACTTTGACTTAATGGGTTTAAGAAATTACTGTTACTAGTATTAATTCTTAATTTTTGACCTGGAAAAATTAGATTAGGATTTTGAATATTGTTAGTTTGAACTATTTGCTGAACTGATACACCGTATGCCTGAGCTATTTGAGATAAAGTATTTCCTCTTTGAACAGTATAAGTAATACTTCCTAAATCTCTTGTTTCTTGCCCAGCAACAGTAGAATTAGTTGGAATTCTTAAAACTTCACCAGGAAAAATTAAATTTGGATTAGATATATTATTTATTTGAGCAAGTTCTTGAACTGTCGTGCCGTACATTAAAGCAATTTGAGAAAGTGTGTTTCCACTTTGAACAGTGTAGTTTATAGTTTCAGTATTAATTGTTTCATTTGGATTAGAGTTATTTGGAAGTTGAGTAGAATCTTCTATAAAAATTTCTTTTGAATATATATCTCTATCTGTAAAACCAGATATGCCAGGAATAGTTCCCATATCTGTATATTGAACTCCTATATATGTATCCCAATTAGTATTAATATTTGCTAAATTGTTCAAGTCATCATAATATGCAAGCCATAAATCGTAGTTTGAAGATATTTCAGTATTAAATGTACTTTGAGAGTTACTTAAATCACTATATACTATAATATCAATATTTGTTAACCTTTTTACAGCTTCTAAAAAAGTTAGTGCAATGGTATTTATTTCATCTATTGACACACCAGAAAATACTTCATAGTCCATTGTAAGTTTACAATCTGAAGTTTTTCCAGATATTACAGATGCAAAAAATTGAGCTTCAACTTCTGCTTCTCCGAGGAGTAGTTGCAGTTAAGAAATGATAAAAACCTACCTTTAAGCCATTTGCTTTAGCGTTTTCGTAATTTATATCAAAATAAGGGTCTTTAAAATCACTCCCTTGACTTGCTTTTATATATACAACCTCAATTCCTGCTTGTTTTACTTCAGCATAATCTATGTATCCTTGCCAATTACTGACATCTATTCCTTGGTATTGTAGTTCAGATTGAGCGGTAATAGCATATGTTAAATTTACATTTATAAAAATCATAAGTGTCACACATAAAAACAGTGCAAGTATTTTTTTTGCATTAAAATTCATAAAACTATACCTCCATTATATATTGATTTATTATATGTAAGTAAAATTTTTTAGTTAATTTTTTATCCTTGGTCAAACATACACTTTACGACAAAATTCAACATATAATAATAGTAGCCCATGTGAGGTGAATATTATTATGTATAAAATAAGAAAAGGAGATATAGTCGGGAGAATATCTTATAATAAAGATATTATTTTTATTGTAAAAGATATTAGTGATAAAAAAAATGTACTTTTAGAGGGCGTTTTTGAAAGAATTATTGCAGATAGTGATATTTCAGATTTAGAACTAATAAATAAAAAAGAACTTGTTATTCAAGAAGAAATAAAGAATGCAAAAATAAGAAAACAAGAAAATAGACTAGAAGAAAAAGCTGTTACAGGTAAAATCTTGCACCTAGATGGAGATAAAAAATATAGCGAAAAATCCTTTAAATATTATCAAAAAATGGGCATAAATGCAGTTGTAAAAAATATTGCAGAAAACAAACAACCAATGGTTGTTTATAATTTGCTTAAATACTATAAGCCAGATATTTTAGTAATAACAGGACATGATGGGATGATAAGAAAAGGATATGGTTATTATGATATATATAATTATAGAAACTCAAGACATTTTATAGCAACAGTAAAGGAGGCTAGAAGATATGAAAAAGAAAATAATTCAGATTTGGTCATATTTGCTGGAGCTTGTCAAAGTTATTTTGAAGCTTTAATGCAAGCTGGTGCAAATTTTGCATCATCTCCAGCCAGAATTTTAATAGATATTTTAGATCCATTAATTGTAGCAACAGAAGTTGCAACAACAGATGATTATAAATATATAAAAATTGAAGACATAGAAAACGAATTAAGAGATGGAAAAAGAGGAATAGGAGGAGTAGGGGCAAGACGGAAAGAAAACAAAAAAAAATAATAAATAATTTAAAGTGCATATAAAAAAAGCAAATTGTATGTCTTTTTATATGCACTTGATTTTTTATTTTTTAGCTTAATATTTCAATGTAATATTTTTGTAATAAAATTGTAATATAAATGTAACGAAGCACCATCAAAAAACGAAAACGCTTGATATGAAAGAGATTGATGGATGCGGTAAAAAAATATCCTTTTTGACTTTTTTCTACCCAGATGGTATAATTCGGACAAGAAAATGTATAGAAGGTGATAGAAAATGATTTGCTCTGCAGATATTATTAACTTAAAGTCTAATATTTTAGACAAAATTGGACAAAAGATAATAGTTAAAGGTTCACTTGGGAGAAACAAATCTTTTGAAAAGGAGGCTACAATAGATAAAGTATATTCCAATTTATTTACAGTTAAATATAACGAAGGAGCAAGAAATGCGACATATAGTTATACAGACATATTAACTAGAACGGTTGAAGTTCAAGTTTTAAATTCTGATAATACATATTGTCCATTAATACCACCTCTTGAACAAGTAACTAAAAAAAGAGTTAAAATATAATTAAAATGGCAAGTAATTCACTTGCTATTTTTTTATAAATATTGTACAATAAAATTGATATTCAAAAGAATAAATTAAAGGAGAAAAAATATGGGTAGATTAAAAAATGAAAATGGTTCAGTAACTTTATTTACACTTGTTTCATGTTTGTTTTTCATTGCTTCTGTTGCTTGTGTTTCAATTTATATGCAAAGTAAACAGACTGCAGTAGATAGGGAATATAGACAAATTAAAGCAAATTATGAAGTAAGTATAGATGAGTTAAAAAAATCGGGAGAAATTTTAAGTAAAAACATGTCATTATTTGACGATAATAATGTTCTTATAACGATTCCTGCAGGATTTAAAATAAGTGTAGATTCTCCAACTGTGGCATTAGATGGAATAATAATTGAAGATGAAGACGGAAATCAATTTGTGTGGATTCCAATAAATGAAGATTTAACAGTTGTTGGAACAAACAAAGAAATGGCAAAGGAATCAACAGCAGAGAATTTTGCTGGTAAAGATGTTAACGGTAGAACAAATTATGAAGGTGTGCTTTATAATTTTACAGGAGAAGAATCAGCTGAAATGACGTCATCATCAACAAATGGACAAGGAACAGAAGGATATAGAGAGCCAGATTCTGACATTTGTTACGATGGAGTATATGGGGACAATATGTTCCTACCGAATTTACAAGAATGGTTAGTTGATGAAGTATACCGATACAAAGATTACGATACATTTAAGAAGACGTTGCAAGAAGATTATAATGAAATGATAGATAGTGTAAAAACATATGGTGGTTTTTATGTCGGAAGATACGAAATGGGCGCGGAAGACGTCATTGAAAATAAAATGCCGTCTGGTAAACCTACTTCGAAAATAGGACCAGTGACGAATGCGCTTAATTGGTTTGTATCACGTCAATGGTATGGATTATATTCAAAGGCAAAAACATATACCAATAAAAAAAATTCAGTGAAATCAAGTATGATATGGGGAAGCCAATATGATGCGATGTTAAACTATGCATTAATAGGAGATGATAAAGAAAAAGTAAATGCAATAGGTTATGGAAATCATAATGGAAGTGAATTAGATACTGGAGCAACACAAAATGACAAAATAATCAATATTTTTGACTTGGAAGGAAACCATACTGAGTGGACATTAGAAGCTAACACACACGACTACAGAGTTACTAGGGGAGGTTATTATAACGACACCAGAGAATTTTCGCCCAGTTCTCGAATTAACAGAAATTGTGACGGTACCGAGACAGGTCTTGCTACTCGTCTGACACTTTATATAAAGGATGACGAAATAACAACACTTTCGGGTGTACAAGAATACGGAATACTTGATAGAACAGTAACAATAAAAGATTCAGAGAAACAATTAATTACAATTCCTAAAGGTTTTACTATAACAAAAGATTCAGGAACTAAAGTTAGTGAAGGAGTAGTTATAACTGATAGTGTAGATGAAAATGGTAATAGTACAGGAAATGAATTTGTATGGGTGCCTAAAGGAGAATTGTATCAAGAAATTAAAGAAAGTGGAGTTGGAAAATATTGGAGTACAGGTAAAGATATAGATGGGACAGCATATACCTCAAAACAGTCTTCGTACAGTGGTGGTACATGGACAGATGATGGAGGAAACGAAGATAGTGTAAAAAAATATGGAGGATTTTACATAGCACGATATGAAGCTGGATTACCAAGTGAAATATGGACTAAAGATAGTACTGAATATAAATGGACAAATGGTCAAAGTGCAGGAAGTCTGAGTGGAAATAGAAATACAGGTATAACAAATTATAAACCAGTGAGTAAAAAGAACAATCCAAGTTGGAATAGAATATTGCAAGCAAATGCAATAACAGTTTCGAATAATATGTATAATAGTAGTACGTCAGTAACAAGTAGTTTAATAGATAATTATGCATGGGATACAGTAGAAGAGTGGATAAAAGAAAGTGGAAAAACAATTACAAATTCAACATCATATGGAAATTACATGGATTCTGTAATTGATGTGAATGGATTATATGCAGTGCATAAATTTTCTTTCAAAACTGGAGAAAATACTTGGAAATCTTATGCATCAGCATATTCAAGTGGACCTTACCAAACAACTAAAAGAAGCAAAACGGATGAACAAGATTTAATAGAAATAGCAACAGGATCTTCAGAAAACACTAAAACAAATAATATATATGATTTAGCAGGAAATTTGTGGGAATGGACAACTGAGTCTGGAACAAATTCAAGTAAAGAAGCGAGCATAGGTGTTATTCGTGGGGGAAGTTTTGTTGATTTTGGGTCGGCTGGTACGGTATGCTACCGTAACGGTACTACAAAAAGTGATCTTATAAGTTATAATATACGGCTTCCGTGTGGTATTATATTTGAAAATAAATTAAATTAAATTAACCCTTAGGCAAAAATGCCCAAGGGTTAATTTATATAAAAAATAATATTACTGTAAACAATACTTGCAATAGTAAACACAATAGTTGCAACACCACCATAAACATTATTTTCGTTTTTTATTTCAAAAATAGAAAAAGAAATAATGTAAAGCAAGATAAACAAACAAATCAAACTAAAAAACAATTTTATAAAAATATTATTCATAATTAGAACAATTCCTTTCTTAATTTTTTTAATGTACGAAAATTTGCAATAATGATTTTTACATTTGTAATTTTTTCTTAATTGTAAGGTGTTTTGTGAAATATTTTTAGCTATTTTGTATTAATCTGCTAGAAATAATATCAGAATTGATTTCAACATCAAATTCAGCATTTTCATACTTTTGAGTCCAATTATAATTATCAAAATCTTTCAATGTTAAAAAATTTTTTCTAGCCTTTTTATAAAATCCAGTAATATCAACTTTAAACTCTTTAGAAGTTTTATTTAAGTAATTTGAAATTTCATTAGATAAATACTGTTTTAAATTATTATTTATATCATTTAATACTTTAGTATCAGAATAATCTAAATAATCTAAGCCATTTAAAGTTTCTCCAGTTAAATTTAACTTAATTTTTATAATAGGATTTTCTTGGGCTACATCAACACTAATTTTAGTAGACGAAAGTGCGTCAATAGATATATCAATTTTTTGCCCTTCACTATAAGGAGAATCTAACCTAACATAGAAATTGTCAACTTCATCTATAAGCATGGAATAACAAAGAGTTTCCATTGCAGTTAAATGACCGATATCTTTATCATCTTTAAACACACATAATCCTATATTTTCTGTTCCACGGTCTCCTTCTAAAACAGATTGTCCTTGACTTGTAGTCTCTGATGGACTGTCGTGACCAGATTCGGTTTGACTTTGATTTTGTTGCTCCTCTCCGCCTTGCTCTTGACCTTGTGCTTCATTTCCACCTTGCTCTTCACTTCCTGAGCTACTTGAAGAAGAACTACTGCTAGAATCAGAGCTAGACTTTTCTTCTTGTTTAGAAGATTTAACAGTTCTACCTAAAATTGCGACAGCACCAATATCTTTATTTGTAATATTATTATAAAATGCTTCTAAAGTCACATTTGATGTGTAACCTGTATATTCACTAGAGGTCGGAAAAATATCATAATATTTTGTTAAAACTTTTTCCAAAGAAGAAGCAGAACCTTCAATATATTTACTAGCACTTACTTCAGAAATTAAAACATTAACAGTTGGTCTAATTTGTGTATCATTCATAAGGGATGCTATATCAGAAATAATTCCTTTTTGTGCAACTTCATCAGAAAAAATAACAACTTTACAATGTGATAAGTTTACTTGTTTTCCAACATAAGAATTAAGTATATTAATTGCTCCAGAAATTGAAGGTGCTGAAACTTTATTTATAATTGGTTTACTGTCTTCAGGAGAAGCATTTTCAGAAAAAGAAGATATATTTGCAAACTCAAAAGAATATTCAAAATTCTCACTATTTTCTATACTATCTATTCCTATTGCTATTACATAATCAAGATGGTCAATACTTTCAGAAGAATATGATGAAGAAAAAGCATATAAAAATATAAATATAGAAATTAAAAAAATTATCCATTTAAGAGCCTTTTTCATTTGAGCCTCCTTTAACTTTTTTCTTTACATTTGCTAAAATTAAAACAGCAAAGCTAAATAAAATTACAATCGTAAAAAATAATATTTTAGATACCATATTTTCCATAAATTCTAGAGTGGAATTTTGTTTTATAGATAATGCAACAGCAAAAATAATTAGAAGATATGGATATACTAAAGGCCTGTTATCAGAAACTGAAAAGATATTTTTTAAAATATCTACAGCAAGATAAGTATTTAATGCTAAAAAACTTATTGCGCCTATTACACATAAAGATAGAAATACTGCATCAAGTCTTTGGAAAAAGGTACCAAATTCAATATATCTTACACATAAATATAAAGGGAATAGCTCACTATCTCCAATAGTGTCATAATACAAAAATAAAATATTTCCAAGAGCTATAAATAAAAACACACCTGATAAAATAACACTTATTAAAGAAACTTTAGTAAAGCTTTTAGAATTTTTAAGTTTGCTAGGTAAAAAAAGCAAATAAGCAATTCCACTAAATGCAAATAAGTTACTCAAGCCAGTAAAAAAGGTAGTTTTAATATCATTGCCAAGTATTGGGTAAATATTTTCAAAACTAAAGTTTTTAGAATTACCTATAAAAATAAGTACAACTAATGAAAATAAAATAGGTAACATGAATACAGCTGTTTTGCATATACTTATATTTTTAAACTGACAAATAATGCCTGTTGCAATTATAAAAAGTAGAACAATAAAAATAATATTTGTCATTGGGTAATACACAATTTCTAAACAACTACTTATTTTTTTAAGGAAAATAGAAGCTCTTACAGTAAAATAAATTATAAATGCAATACCAATAAAAAATCTTAAAGCTTTTCCGCCAAGATAATCAGAAACAGTTAACAAATCTTTACCTTCAAACTTTTTTAAAAGAAAAGAATATGCAATGACAATAGCAATTGCTAGAATAGTTATTAAAACAGCATTAATAAGGCTTCCCGATATGCTATCATTAAATATAATTTTACTTGTAGAAAATATTATTCCATTAAATGTTATAATACAAAAAAATGCAATTGCTTCTATATTTTCTAATTTTTGATTTCCCATTTACTTAGAACTCCTTTCTTAAGCATCCCACTTTTTGCTTATTTTTGGGGCTTCTTCTTTTTTCTTAGGTAAAATATAACTTGCTCTTTTTTCTTGTTTCCAAGCAGGTTTAACAAAATAACTGTTATTTCCAAAGGCAAGAGAAGGAATCAATGGAGAAGTAAAGTTTACTCCAAAAGATTCTAAGCTACATAGTAAGTTAAGGTAAACAAAAAATCCTATTCCAATTCCTAAAAATCCTGCAATATAACCTAAAAACACAAATAAAAATCTAAATATTCTTAAGTGAAAAGAAAAGCTATAATCTGGAATTGCATATGAGCTAAGTCCAGTAATTGCAACTACTATAATTAATATAGGGCTTACAATACGAGCATTAACTGCAGCATCTCCTAAAATTAATGCTCCAACAATTCCGATTGTTGCACCAATAGGGGATGGAACCCTTAAACCAGATTCACGAATTAATTCAAAAGAAAGTTCCATAATTAAAAGCTCAAAAATTATTGGAAATGGAACATTTTCTCGGCTAGCTAGTATTGAAAACAATAATTCTGTAGGTAAAAGTTCTTGGTGAAAACTTGTTATTGCAATAAAAATTCCGTGGTGCAAGAAGTGTTATAAAATAAGCTAAAAATCGTAAACACTTCAAAAAGTTTGCAAAACTTACCTTTAAATTAGTATCTTCAGGGGAAGATAAAAAGTCTATTAAAACAGCAGGAGTAACTATTGCATAAGGATTTCCATTTACTAATACAACAACTCTACCTTGCATTAAAAATTTAGAGCATTTATCAGGTCTTTCTGTAGATAAAAGAGTAGGAATTCCAATATTATCATTATCTGTAATTAGTTGCTCTAATTGACCTGTAGAAATTAATGCATCTAAAGATAAATTTGTAACTCTGTATTTTACTTCTTCTACTAAATTTGGATTTGCAATGTTTGACATATAGCAAACTGCAACTTTTGTTTTACTTATTTTTCCAACAGAAAAATTTTCAATAATTAAGTTTTCATTATTTGCAATCCTTCTTAAAAGAGAAGTATTTGTTCTTATATTTTCAGAAAAAGCTTCTTGTGGACCTTTTATTATTATTTCATTTTTAGGTGCTTCAACACCTCTTTGCTTAAAACCTTTAACGTCAATGTCAAATGCTGTTTCTACTGTATCAACAAAAAGGGCACAATTCCCTGAATTAATGCCATCTATTATGTCAGAAAATTTTTCTTGTTTTTTTAAGTTATTTTGAGGCATTAAATTTGAATAAATATAATTTTCTAAATCAAATTTATCTACTTTCTTAACTCTAATTTTATTTTTTAGAATTTGAGAACTTACTTCTTGATTAACACTACCATCAAAAGTATTATTTTCATTTCTAAGCATTAAAGGATTTAATACAAATCTATTTACTAAATCAGAATCGACCATGCCATCTATATAAACTAAAAAAGCCTTGTATCCGCGTATTTCTTGCAGTAAGCAAAAATTCTCTTATTTCAATGTCACTATTAATTAGTGAACTATATTTATTTTTCATATAATTTAAATCTAAGTCATAACTTCCTGAAACCTTTTTTTCACTATCATGTTCTGTTACATCATTAGATTTAACAGATTTTAAAGTGAAACTATAATCTCTGTTCGGAGTATATTTGAATATATCTTTAAAATTCATATTAAACCTATTCCTTTCTTGCTGTGTTTGTAAGACAAACATAGCTGTGAATTCAAACTAAATCTCCTTTTTCCTATTATTAGCAATAAAGTAATAAAATATACATATAAAAAACGTGAAAAAATCACGAAAATGTTAAACAAAAACGTGGAAAAATCACGAAAATTGACAAAATGAAATAAATGATATATAATAAATATAGGGAAAATTTAATGAATAAAGAATAAAGAAAGGAGTAAAAGGTATTATGGAAAGAGATTTATATAAAAATTTATTAGATTGGAAAGAGAATAAAAGTAAGATGCCATATATGTTAGTTGGTGTAAGACAAACAGGAAAAACTTACTTGTTAACAGAATTTTGTAAAAAAGAATTTAAAAATTACTTATATATAAACTTAGAAAATATGGAAAATATCAAAGAAGTTTTTGAGAAAACTATAGTGCCAGAAGAAATAATAAAAAATATAGAAGCAATATTAAATATAGATATTGATGTAAGTAGTACTGCAATATTCATAGATGAAATTCAAGTTTCTGAAAGAGCAATTAATTCTCTTAAGTATTTTTGCGAAAGTGAAATACCATATAAAATAGTATGTGCTGGAAGCCTTTTAGGAGTTAAAATTAACAGGTTTCAAAGTTCGTTTCCTGTAGGAAAAGTTTGGATAGATTATTTATATCCAATGAATTTTAGTGAATTTTTAAAAGCAATTGGAGAAGAAAGAATATTAAATTTAATAAAAGAAGCATATGAAAAAATGACTCCACTTATAGATGCTGTTCATCAAAAAGCTTTAGGATTATATTATGATTATATGTGTATTGGAGGAATGCCAGCTGCAATATTAGAATATATTTCAAATGGAAAAAAAGTCTTAAAATTTGATGACAATATCCATAGAGTTATTATAACATCATATTTGGCAGATATGTCAAAATATACTTTAAATACAGAAAGTATAAAAAATAGTAAAATATATAATTCAATACCATCTCAATTAGGAAAGCCAAATAAAAAATTTAAATATTCTTTAGTAGAAAAATCAGCAAGAAGTAGAGAGTATGATACAGCTCTTAATTGGTTGATTTCGAGTAATATGATAATTAAATGTCAAGGAGTAAATACACCTAAATCGCCATTAAAAGCTAATACAGAAGAAAATTTTAAAGTATATCTAAGTGATATAGGACTTTTAAGAGTTCTTGCAAACATAGAAAAAAATGAAATTTTGCTAAATAAAAATATGCTTTACAAAGGAATACTTGCAGAAAACTATGTTGCACAAATACTTTATGAGAAAAAAAGAGAATTATTTTATTGGGAGCTAGGAAGCCAATATGAAGTTGATTTTCTAATAAATATAGATGGAGATATTATACCAATAGAAGTAAAGGCAAATGACAATGTGACATCAAAAAGTTTAAACTATTATATAAATAGGTTTAAACCAAAATACAGTATAAGAATTTCAACTAAAAATTTTGGTTTTAATAATAATATAAAATCAATTCCTTTATATGCTGTTCATCTAATATAAATAAAAAATTCAACTTATTAGATAATATTAATAAGTTGGATTTTTATTATTACAAAAAAGATGAAATAAACCTTGAAATTTTAGCAAAATTGCTATATAATTGAAAGGATTTTAAGCAAAGAGAAAGAAGGATTATTTAATGAGAGCAATAGAAATAAGAAATAAATATTTAAACTTTTTTAAAGCACATGGACATAGTGTTATACCATCAGCACCATTAATACCAGAAAATGACCCATCTGTATTGTTTACAACAGCTGGAATGCAGCCATTAGTACCATACTTATTAGGAGAGAAACATCCATCTGGAACAAGACTTACAGATTACCAAAAATGTTTAAGAACAAACGATATAGATGAAGTAGGAGATAATCGCCATTTAACATACTTCGAAATGCTGGGAAATTGGTCACTTGGAGACTATTTTAAAGAAGAATCTATAAAAATGAGTTTTGAATTCTTAACAAAAGAATTAAATATTCCAGTAGAAAAGTTATCTGTTACAGTATTTAAAGGAGACGAAGATTGTCCAAAAGATGAAGAATCTGCAAAATACTGGAAAGAAGCGGGAATTTTAGATGGACACATTTACTATTATGGTAAAGAAGATAACTGGTGGATAGCAGGAGAAACAGGACCATGTGGACCAGACACAGAAATGTTTTATGACACAGGAAAACCTAAGTGTTCTAAAGACTGTCAGCCATCATGTAACTGTGGTAAATATGTTGAAATTTGGAACAATGTATTTATGGAATATTTTAAAGACGAAAAAGGATATTCAAAATTAAAACAACACAATGTAGATACAGGACTAGGACTAGAAAGAATGGCAATGCTACTTCAAGGAAAAGAAACACCATTTGATACAGAAATATTTAAACCAGTAATGGACAAGTTACAAGAATTACAACAGGTAGACTTAATAGAAAGTAGAAGAATAATTGCAGAACATTTGCGTTCAAGCATGATGATAATTTCAGATGGAGGAAGACCATCAAACTTAGATAGAGGATATGTTTTACGTCGTTTAATAAGAAGAACTATAAGACATATGAATAAACTTGGAATAAATCTTAATGAATTAGGCAATTTAATAGATGTAAATGTAGAAGCTTTAAAAGAATTATATCCAGATTTAGAAAAAAACAAAGAACAAATAAAAACAGTAATAATAGAAGAAAAAGACAAATTTGTAAAAACTCTAGACAAAGGAGAAAGAGAGTTTAACAAAGACATAAATAGATTAAAACAAGAGGGAAAGACTTTTGTTCCAGGAGAAATAGTATTTAGGCTATATGACACATATGGTTTTCCACCAGAAGTAACAAAAGATTTAAGTCAAGAAAATGGAATGAAAATATCAATGAAAGAATTTGATAAACTATTTAAAGAGCATCAAGAAAAATCAAGAGCAGGAGCAGAGCAAAAATTTAAAGGAGGCTTAGCAAGCACAGGAGAGCAAGAAACCAAATATCATACAGCAACACACCTTTTAAATGCAGCATTAAAACAAGTTTTAGGACCACATGTACATCAAAGAGGAAGTAATATAACTCCAGAAAGAATGAGATTTGACTTTTCACATGACAGTAAAATGACAGACGAAGAAAAGAAACAAACAGAAGACCTAGTAAACAAATGGATTGAACAAGCAATTCCAGTAGAAAAATTAGAAATGAAAAAAGACGAAGCAATAGCTATGGGTGCAGAAGCAATGTTTATAGAAAAATATGGAGATATAGTTACAGTTTATAAAATAGGAGATGTATCT
>CANRQH010000012.1 GCA_947632745.1 uncultured Clostridia bacterium
TTATTAATAAGTAGTATTAAACCATTTAACTTGTAATGTAATAAATTAAAAAAATAGCAAAAATTTATTGCTATTTTTTTTGTCTTTTGATACAATGTACTTTGTAAAAGTGTAATAAAAAAATAAAAAAGGATAAGATTAAAATTTGCAATTTAATTCTTTTCCAACTAACATGCATGAAGAAAGGAATGTATAAAAAATGGCCAGAAGAAAAAGAAAATATACAACAAGTGGTAGAACTACAGAATCAAAAAGAAGAAGTAAAAATAACTTAAATATAAGTGTAATTGTAATAATGATTTTTAGTGTGCTATTAGCAGCTATTCTATATACAAACTCAGGAGAAGTAGGACAAAAACTAAATGAAGTATTAGGTGGATTAATTGGAGTTTTGCGTTTTATACTTCCTATAGGAACTTTTGCAATAGCAATAAAAATTGCAAGTGAACATGAAGAAGACTATATTACAGGAAAATTACTTCAATATGCTGTTTTATTAATATGTTTAGCAATAATATTTAGTGTTTATGAAATTTCTACAGGAAATATCGAAGTTTCGGGTAATCTATCACAAAACATAAAAAAGTCGTATGAATTAGGTGCACTAAATAAAGGTGGAGGAGCAATTGGTACAGTTGCTGCAATTTTCTTAGTAAAAATGCTAGGTAATTTAGGAGCAGTTATATTAAGCATTGGAGTATCTATACTAATATTTGCATTTATTTGGGGAATAGATTTATCAGAATATATAAGTAGAAGTATTGAAGGGCATTTAGAGAGAAAAGAAGAACAAAAAATAGAGAGAGAAGAATATAGAAGAAAAAGAGCAGAAATGATTGCTCAAAGAAGAAAAGAACAAGAAGAACTAGAAAAAGAAACAAAGAAACATAGAAATAATGAAATATCAGCAATACAAGATATGCAAGATGCAGAACAAATAAAAATAAATTTAAATGGTAGAGTTATAGACTCAAATGAAGGAGAAAAAGGACTTAAAAAACTATTTAAAAAGCAAAAAAACGAGAAAAAAGAAAGTGCTACAGATACTGCAAATTCTATTATGCAAATAGATGAAGACACAGGAGAAATACTAGAACCTAATAATAACCTGTTTGTTCAGGAAGAAGAAGAAAAACAAGATAAAACAAAACAAGTTTTACAATTGGAGCATACAATATCAGTTGAAGATGATAATTATGTTTTTCCACCACTAGATATTTTAAGTGAAATGGAAAAAAGCTCTTTAAAAGGTGGAACAAAATCTTTAACAAATACAGCAGCTAAACTTCAAAAAACATTATATAGTTTTGGAGTTTCAGCAAAAGTTGAAAATGTTACTGTTGGACCTGCAATTACTAGGTACGAATTAAAACCAGCAGAAGGAGTAAGAGTTAGTAAAATTGCAAATTTAGCTGATGATATTGCTTTAAACTTAGCTGCAGAAACAATAAGAATAGAGGCACCAATTCCAGGTAAACAAGCTGTTGGAATTGAAGTTCCAAACACACAAAAAGAGATGGTTGGACTAAAAGAAGTTTTAGAAAGTGAAGAATTCAAATCTAATGACTCTAAATTAAGCGTAGCTCTAGGAAAAGATGTTGCAGGAAGTGCAGTTGTAGCAGATATTTCTAAAATGCCACACGTATTAATTGCAGGTTCAACTGGTTCACGGTAAATCAGTTTGTATAAATACAATAATTACAAGTATAATATACAATAGTAAACCAAGTGAAGTAAAAATGGTAATGGTAGACCCAAAAGTAGTTGAACTTTCAGTTTATAATGGTATACCACATTTATTAATTCCAGTTGTAACAGACCCTAAAAAAGCTGCAGGAGCGCTAGCATGGGCAGTACAAGAAATGGATAACCGTTATAATTTATTTGCTCAAAGGGGAGTAAGAGACTTAAAAGGATACAACAAACTAGCTAAACTTGACGGTTCAGGCAAATTGCCACAAATTATTGTAATTATAGATGAGCTTGCAGATTTAATGATGGTTGCAGCAAAAGAAGTTGAAGAATCAATTTGTAGATTAGCTCAAAAGGCAAGAGCTGCAGGAATGCACTTAGTAATTGCAACACAAAGACCATCTGTTGATGTAATAACAGGTTTAATTAAAGCAAATGTACCATCAAGAATTGCATTTGCAGTATCTTCACAAGTAGATTCTAGAACAATTTTAGACCAAGTAGGTGCAGAAAAACTTTTAGGAAAAGGAGATATGCTTTATTTTCCAGCAGGAGCTGCTAAACCAACAAGAGTTCAAGGGGCATTTGTTTCAGATGAAGAAGTTGAAAACATAGTTGAATTTGTAAAATCAAACGGTACAGCAGTATATAGCGAAGATATATTAGATTCAATAGAAAATGGAAATAAAGAAGAACAAAGCAAAAATTCTGCATCAGGTGGAGGAGAAGAAGAGGACACAGACCCATTTCTACAAGATGCAATAGACACTGTTGTAGAAACAGGACAAGCTTCTACATCTTTTATACAAAGAAGATTTAAAGTGGGTTATGCAAGAGCAGGAAGAATTATAGACCAAATGGAAGAAAAAGGAGTAATATCAGGTTACCAAGGAAGTAAACCTAGAGAGGTTTTATGGACATTAGAAAAACTTCAAGAAATGAAAATGGGAACTAAAGCAGAAGAATAAGAAAGGATAAGTAAATTTGAAAGATAAACTTTTTGATAAAATTGTAAAAAAAGATTATAACAATAATTTAGAAAAAGTTTTAAGTAAAAAAGATTTTTCCGAAGATGTGAAAAATACTTTGCTTAGTATGTTTTATAAAATTGAAAGCGGTTATAATGATTACAATGGAGTAAAAAGAGAGACATTTACAAAACAAGAATATATAGAAAAATTAATAAACATTATAAAGAATGATTGCAATAAAATAGAGTTTATAGATAAAAACTCTAAAGAACATGAAAAAGTAGATACCATAAAGAAAGAAATTATTTGTTTTCCAATAGAAAATAAAATTCTATATTCTATTGCAAAAATTCGGAAAGAAAAATATTGTTGTAAATCTTATAGATGAAAGTATTGAAGAAGCATTTTCTTTTGTATTAAATACAGGTAATAACATAAATATGGTAGAGCCACTAAGAGATTTTAATGGTTTTTCATGGAATGTTATAGCAAAAGATATAGAAGATGTAAATTGTAATTTAATTTATCAAAATATAATTTACTTAGTTGGAAATAAATTTGTAGATAAATGGGTAAACAATTATGAACCATTAGTAGATTACTTTGATTTATTTCAAAGTGAAATTGAAAAAAAATATGGAAAAAGAATAAAAAATAATATTATAAAAAATTTGTTAAAATTATCTATAATTATAAAAATGAATATAGATGAAAATTTTAAAAAAGAAATACAAGATAAAAGAGAAGATTTAGAACAAGAATATTTCGAACAAGAAAATAGAGAAATGTATCTAGGTAAAATTTCGAAGCTCAAAAAGAAATATGAAAGAAATATAAAGAACATAGATAAAATAATAAGTGATAAAAATCTTTTACTAGAAGAATATGAATCAAGAAATGAAAAATTACCTATAGAAAAGAAAATTTTTAGTATTAGAGTTTTAAAAAATATTTTAAAAGAAGAAAGACAAAATTTACTAGAAGAAATAAAAAATTGCAATAATATGATTAATCCAAAATTTTTTCTACAAAACAAAAAAAATATAGAAGAAAAATTAAAATATATAGACAATTATGAAGATATAGATTTTGACTTAGAAAGTGAATTAAGAAAATATTTAATAGGGCTTCAAAAACAAATAATAAAATGTATAAATATAGACATAAAAAATGCAACAGAAAAATCAGAATTAATTGAATTAATTTATAAATTTAGATATTATAATTTATTAGTAATAGATAAAAATGAGTGTATATTTGAACAAAAAGAATTAAAAAATATTTTAAAACCAGTATTTAGGGCTTTAATAGATAAGGCAATAGATAAAAAAATAATTATTAAAATATTTGATGATGACAATTTAAATTATGAAATTACATCTAAATTGCTATTGTCTAAAATAATATTTCTTCAAGACATAAATATAAAAATTGTAGAAAAAAAAGATGGTATTTATTTAATTATTTATGATGAACAAATTGAAGAAAATAAAGTAAAATTAGAAAATATTACAAAAAATCAAGTAAATGTAAAACTGAACAAAAATATTAAATTATTTATTTAGGAGGAAAGACTTAGTTTGAAAGAAATTAATCTTTCATATCTGTGTGAGCCTTTTAGATGAAGCAGGAAAGGAATGAAATTTTATATGAAAATTACATTTTTAGGAGCGACAAAAAGTGTTACAGGTTCAAACTTTTTAGTAGAGGCAGCAGGAAAAAAATTTTTAGTAGATTGTGGAATGTTCCAAGGGGCAGCAGAAGATGAATTCGATAATGAAGCACCTTTTGATTTTAAAGTAGATGAAATTGATTTTATGCTTTTAACTCATGCTCATATTGACCATTCTGGAAGAATTCCAAAATTATATAACGAAGGTTACAAAAACCCAATATATGCACATAAAGCAACGTGTGATTTATGTAGTTTAATGTTACCAGATAGTGGTCATATTCAAGAAATGGAAGTTGAGTGGAGAAATAGAAAAAGACAAAGAAAAGGAGAGAAACTATTACCTCCAATGTATACAGCGGAAGACGCAGTAAGGTCTTTAGAAATTTTTAGACCTGTAAAATATGATGAAATTATAGAAATAACTCCTGAAATTCATGTTAGATTTAATGATGCAGGACACATGTTAGGCTCAAGTATAATTGAAGTTTGGGCAAAAGAAGGAGATAAAGAAACTAAAGCGGTATTTACAGGTGATATTGGAAATAGCGATATTCCATTAATTGGTGAACCAACAATGATAGGAGAAACAGATTACTTAGTTATGGAATCAACATACGGAAATCGTATGCATTTAAGAAATGATGAAAAAGCAGAACTTTTCTTAAAAATAGTATCTGAAACACTTGATGGAGGAGGAAATGTAGTAATACCTTCATTTGCAGTTGGAAGAACGCAAGAAATATTATATGAACTAAATAAAATAAAAGAAACAAAAGATGATGAAGAATTTATAAAAGAATATAAAACTTTAATGAAGGCACCTGTATATGTAGATAGTCCTCTTGCAATTTCTGCGACAGAGGTATTTAAAGATAATATGGATTTATTTGATGATGAAACAAAACAAGAAATTGAAAAAGGTGATAATCCACTAGAATTTCCAGGACTAAACTTTACAGTAACTGCAGATGAATCAAAAGCTTTAAATGAAAATGATGTACCATCAATAATAATTTCTGCAAGTGGTATGTGTGATGTAGGAAGAATAAAGCATCATTTAAAACATAATTTATGGGATCCAAAAAATACAATTTTATTTGTAGGTTATCAAGCGCCTGGAACTTTAGGATATAGCATAGTAAATGGAGCAAAAAAAGTAAAAATTTTTGGAGAAGAAATAGCAGTAAATGCTAGAATAGAGTATATAGAAGGGTATTCTGGTCACGCAGACCAAGAAGGGTTAATGAATTTTGTATATTCTTTTAATAACCAAAAACCAAAGCACATATTTTTAGTTCATGGGGAAGATGAAGCAAAAGAAACTTTAAAACAAAAAATTGAAAATGAAGCTAAAATTAATGTAACAATACCATCTTATGGAGAAAAATATGAATTGCTTGACAATCCTGAATTACTAGAGAAAATAAAAACTAATAAACCAAAAACAATTAAATCTGAAATAATACAAAGACTAGAAAAATTACAATTAGAAGTTGATGACATGAAAGCCTCTGTACAAGAAGATTTGGGTAATCCAGAATTAAAAGATGAAGATATGTTTAGAATAAACCAAAAAATGAAAGATTTAGAGCAAAACATCTTAAAAATAATTGAAGGATAAAACTAAATATTATAAAAATAAATGAAAGATAAAACAAATTTCAAAATTAAAAAATTTTATACTAAAAAATTAAAGGTATAAAATAACTAAAGAAAGGAAAATAAAAATGGAAAAGTACTTAAATGAAGCAATAATTGGAAACAGGAATTTACTAGCAACTTTAACACATAAAGGAGAACTACAAAGATTATATTTCCCAGATAGGAGTATGAGGCAATTTATTAATTTTAGTCATGTAGGAGTAAAAGTAAATGATTCAAATTTAATTTACCTTCATGATGATATAAATAATACTTATAAGCAATATTATGACTTAAATACTAACATTTTAAATACAGAAATAACAAATGAATATTTCAAATTAAAAATTTTACAAACAGATTTTGTACCAATAAAAGAAAATGTATTAGTTAGAAGATATACCTTTATAAATGAAAACAATATAGATTTAAATGTAAAACTATTAATTCATCAAGGCATTTTATCTAGTGATAATAATTTTGTAAGCTGTAAATTAATAGATAATGGAATGACACAATATGCACATGATTTTATGGTATCTACATTTAGTAAAGAAAAAGAAACCCTATCACATCAAATTCATGGGAGTTATAACACAATATCTTCTGGAGAAATTTGGGACAAAGATTATATAGGAATGTCAAATGATTCATCAATATCTTATAATTTAGAAATTATAAAACCAGGGGAGAAAAAACAAATAGATATATGTATATTGCCAGAAAATCAACCAAAGAAAATGGCAGATTTAGAAACAGAAATAGAAAGAATTAGAAGGGTAGATTTTCATAAAGAATATCTTAAGACAAAAAGCTATTGGAGAAAATATATAAAATCACATGATGGATTAAAGTTAAAAGAGCCAAAAAATAGCTATGAAGAAAAAATAACAGATATATATTATAGAAGTATATTGCTATTTCCTCTTTTAACAAATATTGAAACAGGTGGAATAATAGCATCTGCTGAAATAGATGAGAATTTCCAAAAATGTGGAAGATATGCTTATACTTGGCCAAGAGATGCAGTATTTATAACAAAAGCAATGGATATTTTAGAAATGAAACAAGAAGTTGATAAATTTTATAAAGTATTTTGCAAACAAACTCAAAGTAAATTAGGAATGTGGGAACAAAGATTTTTCTCAGACACAAAATTAGCACCATGTTGGGGATACCAAGTAGATGAAACAGCAAGTGTAGTATATGGAGTATATTCACATTATAAATATATAAAAGATTTTAAGTTTTTAAAAGAAACTTTGCCAATGTGTGAAAAAGCAGTAGATTTCTTAAAAAGATATGTAAAAGATATTTTTGAAAACACAAATAAATATCATGTAAGTTATGATTTATGGGAAATGTGTGAAGGAATACATCTATATTCTTTAGCAAGTATATATTCTGCATTTGATGCAATGCTTGAAATTTATAATATACTTGGAAAAAATGTTTCAGATTTTGAAAATAATAGATTAAAAGATGAAAAAATTGAAAAATCAAAAGTAGAGTTAGAAAAATTACAAGTAAAAATAAAAAAATATATAAATGACAATATGTATGATGAAGAAAAAAAGTCATATGTAAGAAACACAGAAGACAAAAGAATGGATATGAGTATAATTGGAAGTGTTGTACCGTTTAAGCTATTTACTCCAAAAGAAAAGAAAATACAAAATACAATAGAAAGAATTAATTTAAGTTTACGTACATATACAGGAGGATTTCAAAGATTTGAAGATGACCATTATATGAACCGGAAATCCTTGGCCAATATGTAATATGTGGATGACATTATATTATTTAGAAAAAGGTGAAAAAACAAAAGCAAAAGAAACTTTTGATTTTGTTATAAAAACTGCAAGCAAACTAAACTTTTTAGGAGAACAAGTTGATAACAATACATTAAAAACTAATTGGGTAATTGCATTAGGATGGAGTCATGCTATGTTTATTCTATGTATAGAAAAAATGTTAAAAGGAGATAAGTTTGAAAAATAATATGCAATTATTATTTTTAATCAAATTTCGTGCCTTTAGTGAAAGGAATGATGAGTATTATGATAAAAAATAATAAAGGAATAACAATGATAACTTTGGTAATTACTATAATTGTACTAATAATTATATCCTCAATTGCAATTAACAATGGATATCAATCATCAATACAAGCAGAATTTTATAATGCTATATCTGAAATGAAAGCAATGCAATCAAAGGTAAATTCTATATATGAAGATTATATAAATGGTACAGATGATGTTAAAAATGAAATAGAAAACTACGGACAAAGCTTAGATGAAAGTGGAAAAAGTGGAGATGCTCAAATTGCTTATAATGATGTAAAGGAGCACAACATAACCGGAGAGAATATTGGTGATATTGATGATTATAGATATTATAGTAAAGACTATATAAAGAACGACTTGGATACTGATGGTATAGATTATGATTTTATTGTAAATATAAAAACAAGAACTGTAATATTGATTGATGGAGTCATTAGAGATAAAAAAGAACGGAACTAAATATTATGCACTATGTGAAATAGAAAATCAGCAATATAATGTAGATTACCAAGGAGAAACTAACTAATATTATAACATTTATATTTAAAAATAATATGAATATTAAATAAAAAATGCAATAAATATAGTAAAAAGGAATGGTGATAAGATGACAGACGTAATACACGCATTAATTTTGGGAATAGTTCAAGGATTAACAGAATTCTTGCCAATCTCTAGCTCAGCGCATTTAAATATTTTTCCATGGGTATTTGGCTGGGAAGAAATTTCAGAATCTTTTGATGTAGCTTTACATTTAGGCACACTTTTAGCAATTATAATGTTTTTCTATAAAGATTGGATAAAATTAATAAAAGCTGGTTACAATCAAGTTGTAAATAAAAGAAATACACCTAGTGGCAGAATGTTTTGGTACATCGTTTTTGCAACAATTCCAGCAGGAATATTAAGTTTAATATTAGATAAAATTGTAGGAAAAATAATTGGAGACAGAATAAATATAGAAATGCTTGTAATTGCTATAACGCTAATTGTAATGGGTATTATTTTATATATTGTAGACAAAAGAGCAAATTCAAGTGTAACATATAAAAAAATAGGATTTAAAAGATCAATGTTAATAGGTATTTCACAAGCCATAGCTGCAGCACTACCTGGAGTTTCAAGGTCAGGAATTACAATGACTGTTGCAAGACATTTAAATGTAGATAGAGAATCTGCTGCAAAATTTTCATTCATGCTTGCAGCACCAATAACTCTTGCAGCTGTAATATTTGATATTACTAAATTTACCTTCAATTTACCATTTTTAATAGGGGTTTTAGCAAGCTTTATTGTAGGAGTATTTGTAATAAAATTTTTGCTAGATTACCTAAAAAAAGGAAGCTTCAAAGTATTTGCAATTTATAGAGTAATAATAGGAATAGTAGTTATAATAATATTTTTTACAAGAATATAATGTCCCATAGGGACCGGTTCTTTTTTGTACATGCACAACAGGGACCGGTTCTTTTTTGTACATGTCCAATTGGGACCGGTTCTTTTTTGTGCATACAACAGGGACCGGTTCTTTTTTGTGCAAAGTTTAATTTTTTATATAAATTCTATTGACATTTTATAAAATAAGGTATATATTATTAGCAGTCTTAAGCAAAGATTGCTAAAAGAAAAAAGAAAGGAAGGATAGAAATGATTAAACCATTAAGTGATAGAGTTTTAATCAAGATGAAAGAAGCTGAAGAAACTACAAAAAGTGGAATTATTTTAGCTTCAAAAGCACAAGAAAAACCACAAATAGCTGAGGTAATAGAGGTGGGACCAGGAGAAAAAGTAGACAATAAATTACAAGAAATGTATGTAAAAAAAGGAGATAAAGTAATAGTAAGCAAATATGCAGGAACAGAAGTAAAATATGAAGGTGTAGAATACATGATAGTTAAGCAAGAAGATATTCTCGCAATAGTAGATTAGAAAGAAAGGAATGTGATTAAAAATGGCAAAAATGATAAAATTTGGAGAAGACGCAAGAAAGTCTTTATTAGAAGGTGTTAACAAATTAGCAGACACTGTAAAAGTAACACTTGGACCAAAAGGAAGAAATGTTGTATTAGACAAAAGCTTTGGCGCACCAGTAATTACAAATGATGGTGTAACAATAGCAAAAGAGATTGAACTTGAAGACAAATACGAAAATATGGGAGCTCGTTTAGTTAAAGAAGTTTCTACAAAAACAAATGATGTTGCAGGAGATGGAACAACAACAGCAACAGTTTTAGCTCAAAGTATGATAAAAGAAGGAGTTAAAAATGTGGCAGCTGGAAGTGATCCAATGGCTATAAAAAGAGGAATGGATAAAGCTGTAAACGAGGCTGTAAAAGGACTAAAAAATATTAGCTCAGAAGTTGAAGGAAAGGATGGAATTGCAAGAGTTGCAAGTATATCAGCAAATAGTGAAGAAATAGGAAGCTTAATTGCAGACGCTATGGAGAAGGTTTCAAAAGATGGAGTAATAACAATAGAAGAATCTAAAACTTCAAATACAGAATTAAATGTAGTAGAAGGAATGCAATTTGATAAAGGTTATGTATCTCCATATATGGTAACAGACACAGAAAAAATGGAAGCTGTTTTAGATAACCCATATATATTAATAACAGACAAAAAAATAAGCAATATTCAAGAAATATTACCATTATTAGAAAGCTTAATGCAATCATCAGGAAAACTTTTAATAATATGTGATGATGTTGAACAAGAAGCATTATCAACACTTGTACTTAACAAATTAAGAGGAGTATTAAATGTAGTTGCTGTAAAAGCACCTGGATTTGGAGATAAGAGAAAAGCAATGCTTCAAGATATAGCAATTCTAACAGGTGGAGAAGTAATTACATCAGAGCTTGGTTTAGAATTAAAAGACACAACAATTGAACAACTAGGAAATGCAAAACAAGTAAAAGTTCAAAAAGAAAATACAATAATAGTAGATGGTGCAGGAGATAAAACTGCAATTAATGAAAGAGTAAAACAAATAAAAATGCAAATAGAAGAAACAAAGAGTGAATTTGACAAAGAAAATTTACAAGAAAGACTAGCAAAAATAGCTGGAGGAGTTGCAGTAATAGGAGTTGGAGCAGCAACAGAAGTTGAAATGAAAGATAAAAAATTAAGAATAGAAGATGCTTTATCTGCAACAAGAGCAGCTGTAGAAGAAGGAATAGTTAGCGGAGGAGGAACAGCTTTAATAAATGTAATTCCACAAGTTGAAAAACTTAAAAATACATTATCAGATGGTGAAAAAGTTGGTGCAGAAATAGTTCTAAAAGCTTTAGAAGAACCACTAAAACAAATTGCTAGAAATGCAGGATTAGAGCCAGCAGTAATTTTAGAAAATGTAAAAAAAGCAGATACAGGTTTCGGATTTGATGCTAGAAAAGAAGAATATGTAGACATGAAAAAAGCAGGAATTGTTGACCCAACAAAGGTTACAAGAAGTGCTCTTCAAAATGCAGAATCAATTGCTTCTATGGTATTAACAACAGAAAGTTTAGTAACAGATATTCCAGAAAAGAAATGTGATTGCGGTAACTCAGACCAAGCAATGGGTGCTGGAATGGAAGGAATGTATTAAAAACAAATCAGTTCTAATATAGGAAAAATCCTATTTAGAGCTGATTTTTTTGATATTAAAATAAAAAATCTGTGCCATAAAAACAGAGTACAATGCATTAATGTCGAAATTTGTCGAATTTTGCGATGAAAAAATAAAGAAATTTATCAAAAAATGTTGACAAATTATGTATAGCATTTTATAATCTAATCATTAATTATATAATTTTTATTTGTAATATTTTTTCATAGGAGGCCTACTATATAAAATATTACTTTTATCAAAAGAGTTATAGCTCAATCAAATTTTTAAGTCTAATTTTTATTTTTATTTTACTATAAATCAAAAGTTAGAAATTATATAACAAGGAGGTAGATATAGAATAATAATTTTTTAAGTGAATATGAGAATATAATTACTAGAGATATGATGAAAAAACTTTCTAAATTAAAAACTATAAAAATACATTCGATGAAAAATAAATTAACAAGGAGGTTTATGTATAAATAATTCATCGTATGACTTTTTAGGAAATATAACTAAAATGCTCAAAAATAATAATGCAAAAGAATCTTTAATTAAATTTTTTAATAAAATTAATAAATTTGAGTTAAAAGATATTAAATACAAGGGAGTAGAAAAATTTCAAAGCATTGTTGAATATGATTTTTATGTTATTAATTTAGTAGGTACAACAACCTTAAATGTTAAAAAAAATATATTCATCAAAATAATAAAGAAAGGAAAAATAAAAGAGTCATTATTTTGTATATGTGACTTAATTTATGAAAAATATTTTAATAACAATACAAAAGAAGTTATAAAAAAGCCAAAGAAGGTAACTATTATAGAAGAAGAGAATACAGAGTCTATGAACAAAGTGTTTTTAAAGTTTTTAGGTGAAAATTTGAGTCAAAAAGAAGTTAATATTGAAATCAGTTTTATTGAAATATCTAAAATGTTAGAACAAACCAAAAAACAAAATTTATTAGAGAAAGGATGGGAAAAATATATTGAAATAAATCCAAAAGATATAATTATAGTAGGTGTAAAAAAATAAATATTAATTTATTTAATAAAATATAGTAAAAAAATAAATATTAATTTATTTAATAAAATGTAGTAAGAAAATAAATATTGATTTATTGGACAAACTTTAGTATAATGAATAAAAATTAAAGTATAAATCAAATTTATACTATTAACTTGTAAAGGAGAGATTTTTATGAAATATACTTATACACCTCAAGGAGTTTGTTCTATGCAAATGGTATTTGAGATAGATGGTAATATTGTAAAAAATTTAAAAATTATAGGAGGATGTCCTGGAAACACAGTTGGAGTTGCTGAGCTTATAAAAGGTAAAACAATAGATGAAGTAATTAATACTCTAAAAGGAATACTATGTGGAAACAAAGGAACATCTTGTCCAGACCAAATTGCTAAGGCTTTGGAAGAATACAAAGAAAAATATAATGCATAAAAATTGTTATAAAGAATTAAAAAGATGGCAATTTAAAATTGCCATCTTAATATTTATAACCCATATTGTAAATAAAATTATATATAAATTAAATTATATATAAATTAAATTTATTACAAACCTAAATATGGTAATATTTTAGAAAGTATATTAGAAACAACAGGTGCTGCTGTTTGTCCTCCTTGGTGACTTCCACCTTGTGGGTCATATAATGTAACTAATATAACAACTTGAGTATTTTCTATTGGAGTAATTGCTGCAAATGACGAAGTATAACCAGCTTCTTCATTTCCCGCTATAGGTTCAGATGTTCCAGATTTACCACCAATAGAATACCCTTCAACTTTAGCATTTTGTCCAGT
Organism: uncultured Clostridia bacterium; assembly: GCA_947632745.1. GTDB lineage: Bacteria > Bacillota > Clostridia > TANB77 > CAG-508 > CAG-269. The sequence goes on from CANRQH010000012.1 coordinate 13,462, forward strand.
TCCATCTGTTACAACAGATTCCATCATAGATTTTATTTTTTCAGCAGTTTTTGAAGATATAACTTGTCTAACTACTTTTTTATCAAAATCTGTTACTTCTCCTGTATCTGTATTTGTCATAGATTTTATAATTTGTGGTTTAAGAAGATAACCATCATTTGCAATAGCACAAATTGCAGTACACATTTGTAGAGGTGTAATTGTAAATCTTTGTCCAAATGACATAGTTGCAAGTTCTACAGGTCCCACTTTATCTAAGTCGAAAAATATTCCAGGAGCTTCACCAGATAGACCTACCTCTGTTTTGTCAAAAAATCCAAAAGCATCATAATATTTATACAATGTACTTGCTCCAATTCTTTTACCTAGTTGCATAAAAGATGGGTTGCAAGAATCCATTAATGCTTCTCTTAAAGATTCACCCTCATGTATTTTATTATAAGGAGGTTGATGTATCCAACATTGTATAGGTGTTCCGTTTATGTCTTCAAATCCATTACAATAAAAATCATTTGGTTTGTCTGTTTCGGTAATATTTTCTTCAAGGGCAACTGAAGCTGTAATTAACTTAAATACTGAACCAGGTTCATATGTCTGAGATACGGAGCGAATTTTCCACATATCATAAATTCTATTTAATTTTTCTTCATTAGGTAAATTATCCCAATCATCTGCATAGTATGAAGTTGGAGTACGAGGAGAATTCAAGTCATAATTTGGATTAGATGCCATAGCTAATATTTGACCATTTTGAGGATTCATTATTATGCAGTTTCCACCTTTTGAACATTTATTATCTTCAACAGCCTTATTTAGATACTCTTCTGCAATAGACTGGATATTAGCATCTATTGTAAGTGTTAAATCATAACCATTTTCTGCTGGAATAAAAGATTGTTCTGAATTTGGAATTGCAGTTTGCGATGCATCTTTTGAAGTTACAATTTCTCCAGAAGTTCCAGTTAATATAGAATTATAAGAGTATTCTATACCAGAAAGGCCAGAATTATCTGTTCCACATGACCCAATAAGCTGTGATGCAAGAGTTCCAAATGGGTAATATCTTTTGGAATCTTCATCTATATTAATTCCCGTTGTAACATCGTTTTCTTTCATCCACTCTCTTAGCTCATTTACTTTATCTTCTTCAACCTTTTGAATTATTGTTACAGCAGCAGAAGTTTTATTAACTTTTTCTAAAGTTTCATTGTAATCTAATTCAAATATATCTGAAAATGCTTTTGCAACTTTTTCTTTTAATTTTACTGTTTCTTCATCTGTTTTTGCTTTTATTTTAGTTGGATTAATTGAAATTGTATCAACTGGTTCAGAGATAGCAAGAGAACTTCCAGTAGAGTCAAAAATATTTCCTCTTTTACTGCTGATTTCTTCGCTTTTTGTTTGTTGTTTTGTGGCTAAATTTGATAAATATGCTCCATCTACTATTTGAAGATAAAAAAGTCTTCCGATAAGAGCTAGAAGAGCAACAATAGTAAAAGCAAAAAATATTTTTATTTTAGAAGTTGATACAATGTTTGGCACATTTAAATCATTTTTCTTTTTATCTACTTTGCGTTTATTTTTGTTAGTTTTCTTTTTGGTCATATATACCTCCACTTCTTTAGTTTATATATTTTAAATAAAAAGTTATTTTTCATATTCTTAAAATTTTATATAAATATTTTATAGTAAATGAACTTAAAAATCAATAAATTTACAAAAAAAGGCAGATATTATTTTTATCAAAAATTAAAAAAAGTAAGATATTATTTTGACATCTAAAATTAGAAGAAAGGAGATATTATTTTGTTATCTAAAATTAAAAGTATGTCTTTAGAAGGGTTAAATGGATATTTGGTAGAAATTCAAACTGATGTATCTGGAGGGCTTCCAAGTTTTGATATTGTCGGTTTGCCAGATATAAGAGTAAAAGAAGCAAAAGAAAGAGTAAGAACGTCTATAAAGAATTCTAAAATAGAATTTCCAAGTAGAAGAATAGTAGTTAATTTATCACCAGCAGATAAAAGGAAAGAAGGAACCTTTTTTGATTTACCAATAGCAATAGGAATTTTACTTGCAATAAATGAAGTAAGAAAAGATACTTTAGAGGATTTTGATAGCACAATATTTTTAGGTGAGCTATCTTTAGATGGTACAATTAACAGAATAAATGGAATTTTACCAATGTGTATTGAAGCTAAAGATTTAGGAATAAGAAGAGTAGTAATCCCAAAAGAAAATGCTTTGGAAGCTTCAATTATAAACGATTTAGAAATTATTCCTGTAGAAAATTTAAAAGAAGTGATAGATTATATAAGAGGAGAAAATAAAATTGTAAATGAAATTAGTGAAGATTGTATAGATTTGAAAGGAAAAAATTCATATAATTTTGATTTTTCTGAGGTTAAAGGTCAAGAAACAGCAAAAAGGGCTTTAGAAATTGCAGCAGCTCGGAGCACATAATTGCCTTTTAATTGGAAGCCCGGGTTCAGGAAAAACAATGCTTTCTGAAAGGTTAACTACAATTTTACCAGACCTTACATTTAACGAAGCATTGGAAATAACAAAAATTCATAGTGTATCTGGTGAATTAGAAGCGGGGAAAGGCTTAATAACTAAAAGGCCATTTAGAAGACCACATCATACAAGTTCACCTGTATCTATAATTGGAGGCGGAAGGATTCCAAAACCTCGGAGAAATAAGTTTAGCACATTTTGGAGTATTGTTTTTAGATGAACTTCCTGAATTTAAGAAAAGTACGTTAGAGGTATTAAGAGGACCATTAGAAGATAGAAATGTAACGATAAGTAGAGTAAATTCAACTCTTACATACCCTGCAAATTTTATGCTAATTGCAAGTATGAATCCTTGTCCATGTGGATTTTATGGTACAGATGATAATAAATGTAATTGTTCGGAAAGTGCAATTTCAAGGTATATTGGACAAATAAGTGGACCGCTTTTAGATAGAATTGATTTGCATATAGAAGTTAAGCCTGTAGAATACAAAAAAATAAGCTCAGATGAAAAAGAAGAATTGTCAAGTACTATTAGAAAAAGAGTAAATAAGGCTAGAGAAATTCAATTAAAAAGGTATGAAGGATTAAACATTTATTCAAATAGTGAGTTAACACCAAGTTTAATAGAAAAATTTTGTAAGTTAGATGATAGTTCTAAACAAATATTAAAAAAGGCATTTGAAACTTTAAATTTAAGTGGTAGAGCATATGGAAGGATTCTTAAAGTTGCAAGGTCTATTGCTGACCTAGATGGAGAAGAAAATATAAAAAAAGAGCATATATTAGAGGCAATTCAATATAGAAGTTTGGATAGAAAGTATTGGAAAAGATGATAAGGCTAAAAAATTTAAAATTTTTTTTGATAAATTTGTGTATCCTAAAAGGAATAAGAAAGGGGGAAAGTGGATGTGGAGTTAATTGAAATTGATGATAAAAGATTTCCAAATAAACTTAAAGAAGTAAAAAATCCACCTTTAAAACTTTATGTAGAAGGTGAAATTCAAAACTTAAATGAAAATTGCATAGCTGTAATAGGGTCTAGAAATTGTACAGAATATGGTAAAAAATGGTGTGAAATTTTTGTACAAGAATTAGTAAAATATAATGTTGTAATAGTAAGTGGAATGGCAAATGGAATAGATAGTGTAGCACACAATACTGCAATAAATTCAGGTGGAAAAACTATTGCTGTTTTGCCATGTGGACTAAATAATATTTATCCACCTGAAAATTTAAGTTTATATAAGAAAATTATACAATCAGGTGGAACAGTTATTACAGAGTACGAGCCTGAAGAAAAGGCAGAGTCTAAGAAGTTCTTAGACAGAAATAGAATTGTAAGTGGTTTATCTTTTGCAATTTTAGTGGTGGAGGCAGCACACAGAAGCGGAACAAGTGTTACAGCAAAAATTGCTAAATCTCAAATGAGAGATGTGTATGCTATTCCACGGAAGTTTAGATAATTCTAAAAGTGTAGGAACTAATAACTTAATAAAGGAATTTGCAAAAATTGCAACAGACCCAAAAGATATTATAAAAAATTATGATTTTTTGCATAAGGTAAAAAATAGAGTTCAAATATTTAATAAAGAAATATCAATAGATGAATTTCAAAAAGATAATCAAAAATATGCAATTCAGAGACAAATACAAGAAAATGAAATAGATGAAGAGCTAAAATGTATTTATAAAATAATAACAAATAATCCGATAGATATAAACAGTATAGCAAAATTAAGCAAACTTAACGCTAAAGATGTAATGCAAAAACTAACTATGCTTGAATTACAAGGTAAAATAAAAAGAACTGCTGGAGGCAGGTACATAAAAATATAATATTAATTGTGTATTGAAATTCAACTTAAAACAATGAAAGGAAAATATGAATTTAAAAAGTAAGAGAGAATTCGGAAATATTGGAGAAGAAATTTGCTCAAAATATTTAGAAGAAATAGGGTATAAAATAATAGAAAGAAATTTTAATTGTAAACAAGGAGAAATAGACATTATTGCTAAGGACAAAAATGAGTATGTATTTGTTGAAGTAAAAACTAGGAGTAGTATTTGTTTTGGAACACCAAGAGAAGCAGTAAATGAGAATAAGCAAAAACATATTTACAAAAGTACTAAATATTATTTACATATTCATGGTTTAGATAATGTGTATGTTAGATTTGATGTTGTAGAAATATATTTTTTAAAAAATAAATATAAAGTAAATCATTTAAAAAATGTAAATATAGAATGTAAAAATAACTTTTAATTTTTATTATTTACTTTTTTACTGTATGAATAAATATCGTGAATTATGTTGTAAATAAATAAAGCTGTGTCTTCTTCACAATGATTTAACATACGGTTAATTTTTTTAGTATAAGAATTTTGTGAATTTTCTCCAAACAAAATAAAATCAGCAGAAGCACCAGTAAAAGAAACTATGCTAAATAAAGTCTTTAAACTTAAAGAACATTCTCCACGCTCAATTTGACCTAAAAATACTTCTGAAATATCTATCATCTCTGAAAATTTTTCTCTAGACATAGGAATATCTTCTCGAAGTGTACGAATTCTTTCACCAATTTTTACATTATCTAAATTTTGTTCCATAAAAAAATCACTCCTGTCTTTAAATATAGTGTAAATAAAGATTATACTAAAACAAATTAATTATATAATAAAATTTTTATAAAAATAATATGAATAAAATGCAAAACAAAAATATGACGAAATCATATATAAAATGACAAAAAATTACAACAACTAAATGAAATAATTATGATAAAATACACAAAAAGTACACAAATTAAAACTTGAAAATTAAATTAAAAAATTTAATTTTTCTTATTTTTTAGATTAAGAAATTGTTATATACTAAAGGTAGAATAAAAAGTTTCAAATTGCAAAAAATATAAACTAAAGAAGGAGGAAGGTTATATGTTAAGAGAAATATATAATGCCAGAAAAGAAGTTATAGACTGTGTTATAAAAAATGCTATCAAAAAAGCCAAGGATAAGTTATATGAAATTGATTATGAAAAAAATAAAGAAATAATAAATAAGTTAGAAGAAAATTATAGTATAAAAATGGCTCTAATTTGTGAAGAAGTTTATATTCAAGGATTAAAAGATGGAATTAATTTAATAGATGAGTGTAGGAAAATAAATAGTTAAAATATAAAAAAACACGCCAAACCTATTAAATTTAGTTTGACATGTTTTATTAAATTTTTAACTAATTTTCAGGTTCAACTATACCATAGTTTTTACCATCTTTTAGTCTATAAATTACACAAACTTTGTTTTTTTCTATATCTATAAATGGTAAAAAGTTATGAGTTGGTCTTTCTTGAAGTTTTAGCATAGCATCTTCTGGAGCTAATGGTTTTATTTCATAATAGCTATATTTTAGAATTTCATTTGCTAATTCATTTTTATGGTCTGATGTGTTATTAAGTTCTTTAATAGAACCATCTCTCATCATTTTTTCTTTTTTAGTTTTAGTTTTTCTAATTTGACCTTCTAAAATATCTATAACTTTATCTATAGAAGCATATAAATCTCTTTCTTCTGCTTCAGCTCTGTATGTTTCTCCATTAGCAGTTACAACTACTTCTGCAATTTGTTCATTTTTTTCTGCACGTATTGTTACCTCTGCAGATGAATTTTCAAAATATTTGTCAATTCTTTCAAGTTTTTTTTCAATATAGTCGTTTATAGCCTCTGTAACCTTTAATTCCTTCCCCAAAACTTTTATTTCCATAATGTCAGCCCCTTTCTTATTATTCTATTATATGTATTTAATATCTGTTTTTAAAATTAAATTTTTTACAATAGAATATTTTTTTATTCTTATAAATTAGTTTGGCATATATTAGCTATTTTTATAATATCATTAAAATGAAATTTGTCAATAGTTTTATAAAATTTTTTTGGTACAAACGGAGTAGTTATTAGTTAATTATAATATAAAAATGAAAATTTTAGCGAAAAAACCAAGTTTATGTAAATAAAACTTGCAAAATATTGAAATTTGTGGTATAATATTCTGCAGTTTTGCTAAAAATACTAAATAAAGGAGAGTGTATATTATTTTAAAACAAAAAATATTTACTTATATGAGGAGCTTACTAAAACTTTTAACCATAATATTAGTAGGTTTTCTATTTATTTTAGCAATGATTTTTATAAAATACAAACCAGTATATGAAGTTACAGTTGCAGGAGAAAAAATAGGCTATATAAATAATTTAAATGAATTTAAAAATGAGGTAGATGAACAAATAATAAATAGTAAAGAAGAACATGTTGCATATACTTCATTTGTAAATGAACCAAAATATGAACAAAAATTAATTACAAGAACAAGTGATGTAAACAATAATGAAGAAATATTAGATGAATTAAAGCAAAACAATATAGTAACAACCTATAAATATTATGAAGTATCCTTAAATGATGAAACAAAAGCATATGTTGATACATTAGATGATGCAACTAAAATAGTAGATGAAATAAAAGAACAATTTGACACAGAAAATTTAGAGCTTAATCTTCAAATAAATGAAGAATATACTCAAGATATTGCAAAAATAAATACAGATTCATTTCAAAATGCATCAATTGCAGTTGAAACAGCAGCAGAAGAAATTAAAGAAGAAAATGAAGCTATTGCTGTAATTAATAATGTAAAATTATCAGTTTTACCAGTTAGTGGTAGAATAAGCTCAAGATATGGAGAGTCTAGTTCAAGAAGAAGGTCAACACATACAGGGTTAGATATAGCATGCAGTATGGGAACTGATATAAAAGTTGTATCAAAAGGAACTATAACTTTTGCAGGAAGTGCGGGTTCATACGGAAATCTTGTAAAAGTAGACCATGGTAACGGTGTAGAAACATGGTATGGACATTGTAGTAAAATATATGCAAATGTTGGGGATGAAGTAAAAGCAGGAGATGTAATAGCAGCAGTAGGCTCAACTGGTAATTCTACAGGTCCACATTTACATTTTGAAATTAGAATAAATGGGGCTACAGTTAATCCTCAAAAATATGTGTATTAAAAATAAAAAGTCTTTAAAGCAATATTACTTTAAGGGCTTTTTTATATTTTAATGTTACAGCCAGTGCATTTTAAATTAAATAATAAAATTTGCGTGCAGAAACTTTGTCCTTATAAAGTATTTACAAATAAAAATTTTAAATATATAATTTAAAAAAATGTAGAAAGGAAACGGAAAAATGGCAAATTCAAAATTAATAATAGTAGAAGGAGCACAAGGTGCAGGAAAAACAACATATACAGATTATATAAGATATTCTTTAAGTTACACAAATTTATATAGATTAAGTGGAACAGCAGATAGCACAAAAAGTGGATTGCTAAAAGCTAAAGAAATGTATGAATCTTTATTAGACTATGTAGAAAATCTTCAAAATAAAAGTATAAACTTAGTTTTTGATAGAACATTTTTTACAGAAGAAATATATTGTAGACTAGGCAAAAAAGAATATTCATTCACAGAAGTATATAATAATTTATTAGAAAGATTAAGCAAATTTGATTTTGAAATTTACTATTTAACTTTATATTTAGATGATGAAAAAGTATTTGCTGAAAGACTAGATAGAGACGGAAAAGCAGTATTTGCAACTTCTAAATTTGGTGTAGAAAATAGTATTGATCAACAAAAAGAATATTTAAAAATGGCAGAAGAAATAAAAGAAAAATATCCAAGCATTAATGTAATTAATATAAATACAAATAAATTAAAAGAAGATGTAGAAAAAGAAATACGTAGTAAAATAGGATATTAGTTAAAAAGAATAAGTAAATAAATTAAAATTGATATAGAATAACTTTTATTTAAACAAAAGAATAACAAAAATATTTGAAAAAATTGGAAATATAGTGTATAATATTATGGATGGTGCATTATTCTAGTCATATTTGTTATTGTGAGGGTGGGGCTAAAAATCCACTAAAGGGCACATAAATTAGGGCTTCTAGTTTGTGCGCGAAATGCCAGTTTTGCGTGTGAATTGGAAGAAAGAGACACGGGTATTGTATAATGGCATATACCAAAAATCCCTTGTTTCGCCGAAACTTAAAAATATTTTTAAGTATAACCTATACTGAGTGCCAAGACACAAAATGTATAGAGTAGCCTGTCTTGAGTGAATGTATTGGAATTATTTAAACAAATATGAAATTGCATTTGCAAAAGAGACTAGCAATAAATAAAATATGTTAAGGAAAACTTCTAGAATGTTTGCTTCAAATTAAGAGCAAGAGAGCTTAGGGATTAAGGTACGGATTTAAGTGGCGATCTGGTGTCTAAAATAAATTTAGATGTTTTCTTTAAACGGAAACGGCTATATAGTAATATATAGTAGAAAATAGAGAAATTCAACCAGACCTAAACCGTAAAATTTACTTGAGTTTTTACCATCTATTATATAAAAATAATAGGGCAGTTTTTTAGCTGCTCTAAAATTGTAAAAAGGAGGATTTGTTAGCAAAAAAATTTAAGCTAACAGGCAAAAAAAGTGCAAAAAGAAAAAAAGAAAGAATCAAATATTAAATGGGCTATTCAAGCATTTGTTTTAACATTTGTATTATCTAGCATAGTATCATTTATATCAGATAATGGAGTAGAAAAATTAAATTTATTTTCATCAATAATAATTTTAGTTGTTGTTATATTAATAGGAATATTATTTGACATGTTAGGTGTTGCTGTAACTGTTGCTCAAGAAGAAGATTTTCATGCAAAAGCAACTAAAAAAGCAAAAGGAGCAAAATCTTCTTTAATGCTTATAAAAAATTCATCTAAAGTTGCAAATATATGTGCAGATGTAATTGGAGATATTTGTGGAGTTTTAAGTGGTGCAATAAGTGCAATGATTGTTTTAAAAATAGCAAACATTTATAATATTTCAAATAATATACAATTTATTATAAGTGCATTAGTTGCTTCTCTAACAGTAAGTGGAAAGGCTTTAGGAAAAGAAATTGCAAAAAAAAATTCAACAAAAATTGTTCATATGGTTGGAACAATAGTTAGTAATTTTAAAAAAGAGTAATTTTAAAATATTATATTGATTATAATTTATGCTATTTATATTAAATAAAAATAACTCTTGTCAAACCTAAAAATTTATAATATAGTATGTAAGGTTGTAAAAAATGAAGAAAGGAAGTAGAGGTGAAAACATTTTTTGATGGGGTATTTATATCCAAAGAACACTTGGAAGAAGCAGGTATAAAATACCCCATAAAACTCGAATATTACAAAACATCTAGAGAGGAAAATGTTCAAACTAAATATGGAATAGAAGTAGTAAAAACTGAATATTTAGATGGCAATGTTAAAATCGAAACTAAAGAAGTTAGAGATGTATTTGCGAATAAAGAAGAACAAGAAAAAATATTAACTATTTTAAGAAATAATGAAGTCACTCCAATTGGAGTAGAAGATGTTTTGAATGATTTATTACATATATAATTAAAATAATGTAATAAAATTTAAGGGAAATATTCCGAAAAGGTAGTATAATAAAAATACTATCTTTTTTTATTGTTTTTAACTATTTGTATAATATTTAAAAGTTTATATTTATATATTTTGAAGTGAATTGGGGGGACCGTTTTAGAAAATGTTATGAGCAAAGCGAATTACA
>CANRQH010000013.1 GCA_947632745.1 uncultured Clostridia bacterium
TACCAAAACCTAAACCTGTATATTTATCAGTATTTTTAAGACATAGGATTTTTTAAATCCATTTAGATTTTGAGTCTGCCCCGTCTACCAATTCCAGCACATCGGCATGTTTATTATTTTAGCACATAATTTACTTGTTGTCTACTCATTTTTAAAAATTTTGTATCAAAAAAATCCATATTTTTTTGAAATATTTTTTATTTAGTATTATAATAATGAAGTTGATAATAAAATAAAAAGAAAAGAATATGATTTAACAAGAGAGGAAGATTATATGTTTTTATATATAATATTTATAATAATAGGTTTTTTTCTACTCATAAAAGGAGCAGATTATTTAGTTGATGGTGCAAGTGGAATAGCAAGAAAATTTAATATTCCCACAATAATAATTGGACTTACAATAGTTGCAATAGGGACATCAATGCCAGAACTTATGGTAAGCACAACAGCAGCACTAGAGGGGCATTCAGACATGTCTATAGGAAATGTTGTAGGAAGCAATATTGCAAATCTTTTTTTAATTTTAGGAGTATGTTCAATAATCAAACCTTTAGAATTTCAAAAAGAAACTGAGAAAATTGAAAACTTTATTACAATTTTTGCAACTGTACTTTTACTTGTTTTTGGTAATAATATGAAAAACAACATTATAACAAGAGTAGAAGGAATTGTTCTTATTATATGTTGCGTATTTTTTATTTTGTATAATATTTTTATGGCTAAAAAAAGAAAAAATGATATTGAAATAGATGATGATGAAACTCAAGACACATCTGTTGTAAAATCCATTTTTGGAATAGTTGTTGGAATTGTAGCACTAAAATTTGGTGGAGATATAGTCGTAAAATATGCATCTGAAATTGCTAAAATGTGTGGGCTTAGTGAAAAAATAATAAGTGTAACAATAATTGCATTTAGCACAAGTTTGCCGGAACTCATAACATCTATAAATGCAACTATAAAAGGTGAAACAGATATGGCAATTCGGAAATATTTTAGGATCACAAATTTTTAACATTTTCTTAATTATAGGTGTATCTGCTCTACTTTGCCCAATAAATTATTCTTTTGAATATAACATAGATATGATATTTTTAATATTTGGAACTTTTCTTTTTGCCATCTTCCCTTTTATAGGAAGAAAACATTATATGACTAAATCTAATGGATTCATTTTTGTTATTACATATGCTGTATATCTTACATTTAGCGTTATAAAAGCATTATAAAATATTATATTATTATATAAAAATGTTGAGGTTTTATCCCCAACATTTTTTTAATTAATTTCTATCTAACATTTTTGAATTCTTGCTTAAATTTAATACAGCATTTTAATTTTTTACCAAATTTTAATCTAAATTATAATATTCCTTCACACTCTGTACAATACCAGCTATATAGCTATCAGGCTTTGAAATAATGTTATCTATATCTTTTTGAATTCCCATATATCCAAGCTGAATTGAATAAGCTTCTATTCCACAATTTGAATTATAGTATTTATTTGTACCATATGATTTGTTTCTACCATCTACATATGCATTTGTTGCAATTCCGCCTGTTTCACGAATAATATAAAGATATGGTGTAGATGTTGTTATATTATAAGGTTCATATCCATTTTTACTTGCTCTAGAGTTTAAAGCTTCTATATCAGCATTTGTGTAATTTCTTACATAAACACCATCTGCTTTTTTAAAACTATTCATTTCTGAATAATAAGAACCTGAGTGTTCAACTAAATTTTTAGCTAAATTTGATGCAAATTCAAGATTTGAGTTGCTTGGTGCATATACTTCTATTCCACCTTTTTCTTTATTATATTTATCATTATCTATATGTAAAGATACAAGAAGTTTTGCTTTTGATGCATTTAATATATTTATTCTTCCATCTTCATCATACATATTACTTGTTGTATCTTCATTTTCACTTTCTGATCCGTCACGTGATAAAAAAACTTTTAAGCCCAAATTTTCAAGCTCTGTTTTTAGTTTTAAAGCATAATTTAATGTAATTTCAGATTCTTTATATTCTCCAAATTTGCTTCCTTTATCTCTTCCGCCATGACCTGGGTCGATTGCTATGTCATATACATCTTCCGGCAAAGCTTCTTCTTTAACATTTATATACATGTACGGAGTTTCATTATAAGTATCAAAATATATATTTACTTTATTGTCTTTAGAAATTGTGTAATAGTTAATTTCTTGATATTCTGATGAATTTTCTAAAGCATAATATTTTATATCACTATTTGAATATGTAACTTTTAGTAAAATATAATAGTCATTTACTGATAATTCTTCTAAATTGATGCCACTATTTATTTCACTAGAAGTAGCAAATGCAAGAGTGTTATCTACATAATTAAAATCTGCTTTTGTAGCTATTTCTTCACCATTTAAATTTTTTAATACTACATCTACAAAATCAATTTTTATGCCAGAAATTTTTACAATATCTATTGTTCCTTCTATGTTAAAGTGTGTTCCATAAGTAAAAAATTTTGTAACTTTTACAGTATTGGTTTTATCTATATTGCTAAAAATTTCATTTTTTTGTTCTTCTATTATTCTATTTGGGTCATTGTCTTGTTGGAATTTAATAAATATTAAACCACACATAAAAATTATAAAAAGCAATACAATAATTTTTATTAAAATTCCTTGACCTTGGGGTTTATCTTTTTTCAACAAAATCACCTCAATTATATTTTTTATTACATCTTATTCAATTTCTGTTATTTTTAAATTATATTTATCTTCAAAAACTTTCTTTTTAGCAATATATTCTTTAGTTTTAAAACCTTTAACATCAATTACATCATAAGTTCCATCTGAATTAAATACTATAAAATCAGCTTTATATTTAAGCCCTGGAGCTAGAATAAATGTTGGTTGCAAACAAAATCCTTTTATTTCATTTGCCTTAAGCCTCAGTTTTAAATCATTATAATAGTTTGCTTCTTTAACACTATCAAAAGTATGACCATCAACTGAAGCTTTATATGACCTATATTTTGCTTTTTTAGGTTTACTTTTATCTGTAAAATTCTTATAATCTTCTATATTCCAATGTTCCATTTTTTATCTCTCTTTCTATTCGTCCCATTCAAATTCATAATTTAAAATTTTAACAATATCTCCTACTTTTATGCCCTCTTTTTTCAAAGCTTCTTCAATCCCAAGATTTTCTAAGCTTTTATGCATAAAATACATTGATTCATTATCATCTATATTAATTTTTCTAATTAATGCTTCAACTGCTTTTCCTGTAACTATGAATTCATTTCCCTCACGTGTTATTGTAAATTCATCTTTATCATCTTCTAATGTATATACCATTTTTTCTTGAGTTTCATATAATTCTTCTTTTGGTAAAGTTTTTAAAATCTTTGAAACATAATCCAAAAGCTCTTCTACTCCCTCTTTTGTGCTACTTGATATTTTAAATATCTCCATATTTTTTTCTTTAGCAAGATTTTTTAATTCATTAAATAATTCCTCATTTGCAATATCTGCTTTTGTTGCAACTATTATTTGCTTTCTTGTAGCCAGCTTTTTACTGTATTCACTTAATTCTTTATTTATAATTTTAAAATCTTCTACAGGGTTTCTTCCCTCCATACCTGAAACATCAATTAAATGTAATAATAGCCTTGTTCTTTCTACATGACGTAAAAACTGAAGTCCTAGTCCTACTCCTTCACTTGCACCTTCTATTATTCCTGGAATATCAGCTATAACAAAGCTTGAACCATCTTTAGCTTTTACTACTCCTAAATTTGGCTCTAAAGTTGTAAATTGATAATTTGCAATTTTAGGTCTAGCATCTGTTACTGTACTTAAAAATGTCGATTTTCCTACATTTGGAAATCCTAATAGTCCAACATCTGCAAGCAATTTTAACTCTAATATTACTTCTTTTTCTTCTCCTGGCTCTCCATCTTGTGAAAACCTTGGAGCCTGTCTTGTAGCTGTTGCAAAATGCTGATTTCCTTTGCCACCTCTTCCGCCTTTTAAAACACATTCTACTTGGTCAGGCTTTGATAAATCTGCAATTACTTTACCTGTTTTTTCATCTTTTATAATTGTGCCTATTGGAACTCCAATATATAAGTCTTCTCCAGATTTTCCTGTGCATTTTGCTGCTCCACCATTTTCGCCATTTGTGGCTTTGAATTTTTTGTTATATCTAAAATCTATTAAGGTGTTTTTGTCTTTATCTACTTTGAAATATATGTCTCCACCTCTTCCGCCGTCTCCTCCATCAGGTCCGACCAGCTGCAACATATTTTTCTCTTCTGAATGAAACTATTCCGTTTCCACCATTTCCCGATTTTATTATTATTTTTGTATAATCTGCAAACATTGTATTTCTCCTTTTGCTTTATTCTTCTCTTTTTTAATAAAATATATTCTTAGTATAACGGATTTTACGTAAAAAGTCAATTTTGTTCTTTTCCTGATTTTAAAAACAATTATTCACAAATAAGCTGTCAAAAAAGGACGTTCTAAATAGACACAAAATTTTTTTCTACACATACAATATTTGTAGTTAATTGTAGGAGGTTTATTTATGGAAAAAAAATATAAATTAGCTATTGTTGGAGCAACAGGTTTAGTTGGAAGAACTTTTTTAAAAGTCTTAGAAGAAAAAAACTTGCCTAATTTTGAATACAAATTATTTTGCTCTAATAAATCTGCAGGAAAAATTATTAAATTTTTAGGTAAAGATTATGTTACATATGAACTAAAAGAAGACTCATTTGATGAAGGTTTTGATTTTGCATTATTTTCAGCAGGTGGAGAAACATCTAAAAAATTTGCACCTATTGCAAAAAGTAAAGGTTGTACTGTAATCGATAATAGTAGTGCATTTAGAATGGATAAAGACGTACCTCTTGTTGTTCCTGAGGTCAACCCTGAATGCATAAAAGAACACAATGGAATAATTGCAAATCCAAACTGTTCTACTATTCAAGCTGTAGTTGCTCTAAAGCCACTTGATGATAAATACAAAATTAAAAGAATTGTATATTCTACTTACCAAGCAGTTTCTGGTGCAGGAAAAAAAGGTTTAGATGATTTACTAGAAAAAAACACAGGAAATAACTTAAAAAAATTTCCTTACCAAATTTACAATAACTGTTTACCTCATATAGATGTATTTATGGAAGATGGCTATACCAAAGAAGAACATAAAATGATTAATGAAACTAGAAAAATTTTAGGAAGACAAAATATTAATATAACAGCTACAACAGTTAGAGTCCCAGTTGAAAATTGCCATGGTGAATCTATAAATATTGAATTTGAAAATGATTTTAATTTAGATGATGTAAAAAATATTTTAAAAAATTCAAAAGGTATAATTCTTCAAGATGACCCTAAAAACAATATTTACCCTCTTGCAAGCATTGCAAATGGTCATGATGAAGTTTATGTTGGAAGATTAAGAAGAGATTTTAGCCAAAAAAATTCTTTAAATATGTGGTGTGTATCTGATAATATAAGAAAAGGTGCAGCAACAAATGCAATTCAAATTATGGAAGAACTTATAAAATAAGTAATCAAAAACCTAATTATGTATAATTTTAAAAAAACTAATACAGTAATTAAATATTGTATTAGCTTTTTTTGTAATAAAACTGTAACAAAAAAGTAATACAATTGTTACCCTTTGCATGTTATTTTAATGTATAATAGAAAGTGGAAAAATTTTCTTAAATAATGTCGTTTTAAAATTAAAAAAAGCATAAAATGGAGGATTACATGAACATAGAAAAAGATTTACAAAAGGATGGAATAATTGTTACAGAACAAGTTGACACAGACACCATTCTTACTATTACAAAAAACATTGCCAAAAAAATTGTAAAAACTTTTCCAAATTTTAATTTAAATGAAGATGAAATATTTTCAAAACTATTTACCTTAAATATGTATAAAGCAACAATGCCTGAAGGAATGGCAGAAGCAAATTATTGCTATAAAAATTCTTCAATTTACTTTAATTCACATATTCCAAATGAAGATTTAGAAGAATTTGCTATTCATGAATGCTTGCATTTTTTACAAGAAGTAAAAGGTAAAAAAAATAAAATTAAAAAAATGGGATTGTCAAAATATTATAAATTTAAGACTGTAGGTACAGGTATAAATGAAGCAGCTGTGCAATATATTTCTGCAAAAATAATTGGAATAAAACCTGACTTTGAAAAATATTATAACATAAATATATATACACCAAGTCCATCATATTATCCAGTTATATGTGCCTTGCTTAATGAATTAATTTATTTTGTTGGAGAAGATATTTTATTTAAAAGTACATTTTTCTCAACAGATGAATTTCAAAAATCAATAATAAAGCAAACATCTAAAAAAGTGTATGATGCAATTTTATATGCTTTTGATGATATTTTAAATTATGAAGAACAAATAATTATATTAAAAAATAAACTTTCAAATGCTAATCAAACACAAAAATTGCAAACTGAAATTGAAAAATATAGAGAAAATATAAATATAACATTTATGCAAACTCAAAATCTAATAATTCAAGAGTTTTTTGATTCTGAATATAATAATATAACTAACCTTGAACAATTAGATACTCTTAGAAAAAAAATTGTGCATTTTAAACCATTCCTTGGTTTAACCGAAAATTATTCTTTTTTTGAAAATTACTATTTAGAAATAATGAATAAACTTGAACATAAATCTAATATTTTGGAAAATGGAGGTACAGAAACCGCTCTTCAAACTAAACATTCTCCATTTATGGATTTATTACATAAAATTGTAGATGTATTATTTTATAAAGATTCTTATTAAAATGGTCAATGGGACGACATTTTTTTAAATAACTATTATATTATAATTTTAAATTAAAAGATGTCAAAAAAGGACGTCCCCATTGACCGTTTCACGTCTAGAGGCATCACCTTAAAATATTCATTTGATTTAACACAAATTCTTCTTTTTCTCTCATTTTCTTTTTGTCTTCTTCTTCCATATGGTCATATCCCATAAGATGATAAAAACTATGTACAACCATATAACTAAGCTCTCTTTCAAAACTATGTCCATATTCTTTAGCCTGAAGTTCTACTTGCTCAATTGAAATTACCATATCTCCTAAAATATCATCATAGTTCCATTTTTTTTCACTAATTATTTGCTCTATTTCATCTTTTTCAAACATGGGAAAAGATAGAACATCAGTTGTTCTATCAATTCCTCTATATTCTTTATTTAGCTTCTTTATATTTTCAGGATTTGTAAGCATAATACTTACCAATAATTTTTCGTTCGGAATACCTTCTATTTCAAAACATTTTTCTAATACCTTAGAAATTGTTTCTTCGTACTTATTATTCTCTTCAATGCCTACATATTCTATCTTATACACTTTCTTCTCCTAATTCTATATTATTTGAAACTTTTTCATATTTACCTGTAAATTTAGATGCGAATCCTTTTATTTCTTTCATTGCATCATAGTCTACTAGTTTTCTCTTATAATATTTTATTAATTTTGAATAATCTATTTTTTCATCTCTTATTTTTTTCATATCATCTTTTATAAATAAAATTTCTTTTTGTTTTACATATTCTATAAAATCAACATCTTTTAATTTACATATTTCTTTATATTTACTCCAAAATGCTTTAAAGTTTTCTCTATCTTCTGCTCTGTCCCAATATACTTTTGTTGATAATAGTTTTATATTGTAATCTTCTATTAAGTTAATTAACATATTGAAAGCTTTTTCTCTTTTGGTTGCTATTTTTGTGTCTTGTACTAATGTTCTTGCATCTGTTAAAAGCTTCATATAACATTGTTCTGCAACTGTTAAAGGTAAACTGTGTGTAAATAATTTTCTACTTATTCCAAGTAATAGCATATTTTTTTCTATTCTGTCTCTTTGGTCTAATTTTCCAACTTCAAAAGCTTCATAATTTTCATAATCTTTTCTTATTTCTTCGTATTTTTTCTCTTCTATGCCTTCTTCTTGATTTAGTTTTATAAATAATATGTTTTCTATATATTCGTTTAATGTATTAAAAATTTTTACATATACTAGTTCATTTGTAGAGTCATATCCTTTAGATGTATCAGCTAATTTTATAGAATAATTTTTTAATATCCCTTTATATAGCCAATCCATTTTTTGAACATAGAATTTATTAAATTTTTCTTCTATTTTATCTTTTCCAATGTTTTTTACAGTCTCATAATCTAATTCTACTAAAAATTTTTGCTTTCTAAATTTATATTCCACATATTCGGTTTCTTTTAATGAAATTACACCATAATATTTTGATAATGCATTTTTTTCAAATTCTGTGGCAGTATTGTTTTTTACTTTTTTGTATATTGAATCCATTACATACTTATCTAATGTTTCTAAATAGATTTCATATGCTTGATCATATTTTTTTTCACACTCATCATTGTCTTCTTCTATGAAATTTTCAAATGCTTTTATCATAGAATTTCTTTTTATATTTATTAACATCCCATTAATACTTAATCTTGTTGGCAACCATATTCTAGAAAAAGTATTTGAGATTTTATTTAAAAACGATTTATTTGCTCCCGTAATTTTTAAACTTGTTTCTTCCATATAAATCTTCCTTTCTATATGTTTTCTCTATAGTTTATGTTCTTTCCATTTTTTTCCATTTGGTGTTTATCTTTTTCTTATTTTCCATTCTATAACAAATAAAAAAAAATAGCAATAAAAAATTACTATTTTTTTAAATTTTTTTTAAATTTTTTTGTTTTCTCCAATATTTTCTATTGTTTCATATATAACTGTAACAATTACGGAAGTTTCACTTTCCTCAGTTTTCACATTTTTGTTTACAATACTATTTTTGTCTTCTATCTTACTTTCAATTTGAGAGCTTAAATCATCTACCCCAAGATTTATTGCCTCAGATAATGTATAAGTTTTGGGTTCTTTTACTTGCTCTTTATTGGTAATTTTTGTAATAGATATAGGTAAATATAAATTTTTAAAAATTTTCAAATTGATTTCTTTACTTTCTGTTTTATACAACTCAAATTTAGATAAATTTTTATATAATTTTATTTTTTTACTATTAAAATTAATTTCAAATTTATTTTCTTTTTTTCCTGTTTCTTTATATTCATCTTGATTAAATCTTATTTCTTTTGTTTTTTCATATGATACCTTTGCTTCTACTTCTCCTAAGCTATGCACATACCTTCTATCAGTATATTTTCCCTCCATATATCCTGCAATTAGTACATCACCTTCTTGTACAGTATCTCCTACTTTAAACATAGCTGTTCCATTTTGAGCTGTTATTTTAGTTATTACTCCCGATTTTTTTGCAACAATATCACAATATTCTTTATTATCTATAATCTCTGGAGATTTATCTGCTTTTACAATATCTACTTTTACATTTGTTCCTTCCATATCTATTCCAATCCATGAAATGTCATCCCTCTTTAATCTTAGCTCATTTATAATTTCCTCAGTATTAACTTTACTTTTCAAAGTTCCTTTTTTAAGCCCTAAATTTTCTAAATCTTCTATTATATTTTCTACTTGTAAATTATCTTCAACCCTAACTTCTATATTCCACACGTATTTTGAACTTACATATATAAAACATAAAATAATAATTAAAAAAATTGCAAAAATTTTTCTTTTTTTATATCTGCTTAGGAAAAACGGTATTCCTCTCTTTTTTAATATTTTTATTTTGCATTTTGTTTTTTTAGCAATACTACTTAGTCTTTTAAAATCATTTATTCCAATATTTAAGTATAACTTTACACCTTTTTCCCTTTTCAAATTCCAAATTAGTATTTTCTTATTTGTACATATATTTATAAATCTTTCTACATAATATCCTTCAACTTCGATTCTTACATATCCCAAAAGCAAATTCAGCAATAACCTTATGTACATATAAAAGTCCTTTCCTTAAAATTTAATCATCCGATGTTCTTTCTAATTCTATTTGCTCAATCTTTCCTATAATTTTTATATTATCTTCTGTCATTTTTTCTAACTTTAAATTAATTCCATGAATATTTACAATTCCTATGAAAGTATTTATTCTTATATAATAATCTTCATATTCTAAAATACCTTTATAATTTTCTATAATCATTTCTTCAAATCCTGTTATTATAAAATTTGGAACATTACTATATACTTCTTTTGGAATTTCTAAAATATCATTAATTTTTCTCTTTCTTCTCATATATAATTACTTTCCTTTCAATGCTTAAAAATTTATTAGTCAATTCCACTACTTAAAATATATCTAATAATGCATCTAATTATGCTTTATTTATATTAATTAAACTCATCTAAACTTTTAAATTCATATCCATTATTTCTTGCTTCATCTATTATATCTCCCATAATTTCAGAATTGGTTTTAGAAGTTGCATGAAGTAACATTACCTCCCCATTATGAAAATTTGAAACTATTTTGTTCATTGCTTCTTCTTTAGATGGTTGACTATCTTCATTCCAGTCTACATATGCAAAGCTCCACATAACAGTTTTAAATCCAAGATTTTCTGTAATGCTTAATGTTCTTTCACTAAATTCTCCTTTTGGAGGTCTCATATATTTCATCTCATATCCAAATTTTTCATATAGAGTTTGATTTAAAGTCATTAGCTCGGTTTTTATTTCCTCATCAGATAAATCAGGCATGCTTTTATGGTTTACTGTATGGTTTCCCACAATATGCCCCTCATCTATCATTCTTTTAACCAAATCTCCAGCTGAATTTAAATAATGTGCTGTTATAAAAAATGTTCCCTTAACGTTTTTTTCTTTTAAACTGTCTAAAATTGCTGATGTATATCCTGCCTCATACCCTAAGTCAAATGTTAAATATATATTTTTATCCTCACTATTTCCGCATTGCTATTCCATTGTACTTTTCTATTAATTGTTTGTTTGTAGCACCTAAATCTGGTTGTTCATGATTATCGTTTCTTTTTATTCCCCATCCTATTTTCTCATTGCTTAATGAACTTTGAGTTGATACTGTTTCTTTTGTTCCATCTGGAGTTACAATTACTGTTATTGTAAAAATTGAAAGTGTTAAACATATAATTGCAATAAGTTTACTTGCATGGCCAAATTTTTTTATATTTTCCATATTTATTAACCATTCCTTTCACTAAAGGCACAAAGAATAATAATTTCATATTATTTTTGTGTTTACCTATCTTTTTTTATAATTTTATGAGATAAAAAATATATTATTACAAATATTAATTTGAAATTTTTTTAATATGTAAATTTCAAATGTATTTTTTTTATTTAAAAATATATGCTAAACATAGTACCAATCTCCTATCTCGCTCTACGACAAATATTGACAAATTTTGTTTTTTCTATTATTATAAACGAATGTGTACATAATATCTTTTATAATTTATATATTTTTCAGAAGGTAATTTAGGGGGGTGAAAAAAATGCTGAAATTTTTAATATGTGATGATAACAAAAACACATTAGATTGTCTATCTAAAATGTTAGAAGGAATATTTATAAAAAATGATTTAAGTGCAAAAATAATCTGTAAAACTACATGTGCTAATGAAGTCTTATCTTATATTAAAGATAACTCTATAGATGTTTTTATTTTAGACATAAATCTAAAATCTAATATAACTGGCATTGATATAGCTAAACAAATAAGAAATAATGATAAAGATTGCTACATAATTTTTATAACAGGACATAGTGAATATGTATTTATGGCATATAAATTAAAAACCTTTGATTACTTGTGTAAACCTATATCTAAAGAATGCTTGGAAGATACTATTTTAAGATTATTTGACGACCTTTATAATAGTAACTTTTGTAGAAAATATATAAAATTAGATAACAAGAATACTTTGATTGATAAAAATGAAGTTGATTATATAAAACGTGATGGAATGAAGGTTATATTTCAAACTAATTCTAAAGCATATGAAACATATAGCTCTTTTATTAAATTACAACAACAATTACCAAATAATTTTGTAAGATGTCATAAATCATATATAGTTAATATAAATAATATTACTAAGCTTGATTCTTCATCTAACTTAATTTATTTTAAGAATAATACAACATGTGATATTGGACCAAAATATAAAGAAAATTTTATGAAAGAGGTACACTTTTATGAATAAAAAATTCATTATAATTTTTATATCTAGCATATTTATAATATGTGTTCAACTTTTTTTAGTAATCTTTTGTATAGTTAAAAATTCACCTATAATATTTACATTTTTAAATTTTGCTTTGCTAATTTTATATTGCTTTATTACTATTTATTCTCTTCTTTATATAAAAAAATTAGCTTTAAATTTAAATACATATAAGTCTTATAATGAAACACTATTGACTTTATATGATAACGTAAAATCTTTTAAACATGATTTTAATAATATAATATATACAATTGGTGGATTTGTAAAAACAAATGATACAAAAAATCTAAAAGTTTATTATGATAGTATATCTAAAGATTTAAAAGAATTAAATAATTTAAGCATTTTAAATCCACAAATTATTAATAACTCTGGAATCTACAACTTGTTGGTAGAAAAATATAAAAAAGCTAGCTCATATAATGTTACAATTAATTTAGAATGTTTTTTAGATTTTAATAAAGTAAATATTTCGCTATATGAACTTTCAAGAATTCTTGGAATTCTTATAGATAACGCTATTGAAGCATCTTCCCTTACAAAAGAAAAACAAATAAACATACTATTTCGTGATTCTTTTAAAAATCATACTCAATTAATAAAAATTGAAAATACATATAAAAATAAAAACATAGACAAAAATAAAATATTTGAAAAAGGTGTAACAGAAAAACAAAATCATTCTGGAATGGGTTTATGGAAGGTTAAGCAAATAATTAACAAAAATAAAAATCTTAAACTTATTACAAATATTGAAAAAAAATATTTTGTTCAACAAATTGAAATATATTATTGAAAATAGAGAAGTAATGCTAGTACTCCTCTATTTTTAGTTATATATAACTTTGCTTTGGTTCTCTTTTATAAAAATATAAATTTTTTATTTACTATTCCATACAAATGACTACATAATATAACAAACAGGTCGTAAAAAATGATATTATATTTTTGTCATGCTACAATAAATAAAACATTTCTACTATACCTTCAATTCAATTAAAAATATAATTCCTATATATTTTTAGAAAACCTTTTTCATTTGTTTTCTGTCTTTATTTAAATCAGAATTTTATTTTATCATTTTATTTATTTTCTAATTTCATTTTTTTATAAATAACATCTTTTCTTTTGCAAAAAGTTATTTTTCATTTTTCATAAAATATTTTAAAGGTTTTATAAAACCTTATACTCTATATCTTCCATGTATTCGAACATCTCTTTTACTCTTTTTAAAGTTAGCATTGTCGTTTTAGGTTGTGGATTTTTGTCGTCGCAACTTATAAGCTTTTGTGTATAGCAATTTTTTGCTGTTCTAAATAATAAATATCTATTTTTTACATAAGTATAATAAATTTGATACCCATTTCTTAAATCCTCGTACATCATCTCAAATGTATATTCATCTTTCATAATATTTTTCCTTTCCTAGTTCTACTTTATAACTTATAATTATTAACCTATTATTACTATAATTATTCACTTATTTAATCATATTCATAAACTTTCTTTCAGTTAGAATTTTTATACCTAAATCTTGAGCTTTTGTAAGTTTACTTCCTGCGTCTTTTCCTGCAATTACATATGAAGTTTTTTTAGAAACAGAACTTGAAACTTTGCCTCCAAATTTTTCTATAATATTTCCTGCTTCTTCACGCGTAAAGTGCTCTAAACTTCCTGTAAGTACAAAGGTTTTTCCATAAAACCTTTCGTCTGTTTCTTCTGATTCTTTAATTTCAGTATTTACACCTGCTTGTTTTAATTTTTCTATTAAATCTTTTGTTTGTTCCTCAGCAAAAAAATCTGTTATTGATTTTGCCATAGTTGGTCCAATGTCATCAATTTGTGCAAGCTCTATATATTCTGCGTTTGCCAAATTATCTATATTTTTAAACCTTTTTGCTAAAACTTTAGATGCTTTTCCACCAATATGCGCTATGCCTAATGCCGTAATTAATCTATACAAGTCATTTTGCTTGCTGTTTTCTATTGAATTTATTAAATTTTCTGCAAATTTTTTGCCATTTTTTTTAAGTGAAGCTATATCTTCAAGCTTTAAATTATATATATCTACAATATTGGAAATTAGCTTTCTGTCTAATAATTCTCCAATTATATTTTCCCCAAGACCATCTATATTCATTGCTTCTCTTGAGACAAAATGTACTAAATTTTTGTAAAGCTTAGCAGGGCACTCTGTTCCTGTACATCTAACAGCTACTTCTCCATCTAATCTTACAGTTTTAGCTCCACATACAGGACAAAATTCTGGCATCTTAAATGCTTTTTCTTGTCCATTTCTTTTTTCCTTTAGAACTTTTACAATCTCTGGAATAACATCCCCTGCCTTTTGAATTACAACAGTATCTCCTATTTTTATTTCTTTTTCTTTTATAAAATCTTCATTATGAAGAGTAGTTTTTGAAATTTTTGAGCCTGCAACTTCAACTGGTTCTAATATTGCAAGTGGAGTTATAACTCCTGTTCTTCCTACATTACATACTATATCTAATAATTTGGTTGACTTTTGCTCAGGTGGATATTTGAATGCTATTTGCCATCTAGGATTTTTGGCAGTTGTTCCTAAAATTTCTCTGAATGTCAAATCGTCTACTTTTATAACTGCTCCATCAATACCAAATGTTAAAGAATCTCTTTTATTTTTTATTTCTTCTATTGCTTCATTTACCTCTTCTACACTTGAACATAGCATTTTTACAGGGTTTACATTAAATCCTAATTTTTCAAGATATTGCAACGCTTCATAATGTGAGTTAATGCTTTTTCCCTCAATTTGCTGAATATTATATACATAGATATCTAGTGGTCTATCTTTTGTTATTGAACTATCTAATTGTCTAAGTGAGCCTGCTGCTGCATTTCTTGCATTTGCAAATATTTCTTCTCCATTTTCTTCTCTTTTTTTGTTCATTTCTTCAAAATCTTTATTTTGTATAAAAACTTCTCCACGAACAGTAATTGTTACTTTTTCTGTTAATTTTTGGGGAATATTTTTTATTGTTTTTAAATTTTCGGTTACATCTTCTCCAACAAAACCATTTCCTCTTGTAGACCCTCTTACAAAAATACCATCTTTATATTCTAAAGAGGCTGTTAAACCATCTATTTTGGTTTCTACAACAAAATTTTGATTTTCAATGTTTTCCTCTTCTGCTTGTTTTTTTATTTTATTTACATATTCTACTATTTCATCTATATTAAAAATATCTTGCATGCTTAAAAGTGGAACTTTGTGTTCTACTTTACTAAAACCTGTTTTTACACTTCCACCTACATGTTGCGTATATGAATCCTCTGTTATAAATTCCGGATATCTTTTTTCTAAATCTTTTAATTCTAAAAATAGCATATCATATTCAAAATCACTTATTTCTGGCTTATCTTCATCATAATATTTTTTTGCATAATATGAAATTTTCTCTCTTAACTCTTCAATTCTCTCTTTCGCTTTTGATTTGTCCATCTCGTTACCTCCATGAAAATATTATATACGAAATACAAAAAAAAATAAAGGATTTTTGCAAATTCCTTTATTTTTTATCACCTATTTTATTCTACTTCTCTTGCTTCTACTATTATTCTTTGGTCATTACTTGCATCTGTACATGAAGATAAAGTAATTTCTCTTTTTCCATCTGTATCTCTATTATAGAATTTTGTATCATCTTGAGTTGTTTGGAATATATTATAAATTTCGTATATAACTCTATTTCCTTCTAAATCTGTTATATAAATTTTGTCTCCATTTGCAAGCTTTTTATTATCTGAGAAAAATAATCCATTTCTATAGTTGTGTCCAACAATTACTACATTTCCAACACTATTTAATTTAGCACTTTGTGGCCATAAAGCAACAACTGATGTATCTAATTTTCCAGGTGTTGGTGGATCATTTAATACCAAATATTTTAAGTTTGTTTTTGGTATTTCTATTGAACCAATATAGTCATATCCTTTAAATTTATGCTCACTATTACTATTAGATTCTTCGGCTACAGTAATATTTTCTGAAATACCACCTTCACTGTCTCCTGAAGTATTGCCACTATCGGTTGCTTCTTCTATAAATGTTGATACATATTCATCTGCATCTTTTTTTATATTGTAATTTTTATAAAAACTATATCCTAAATATCCCACTAATCCAATTATTGCAATTATTATTATTACAAGTAATATTGTTAAAAATCTACTATATTTTACTTCAAACATATTTTATCCCTCCGTTTTCATTCTTATTTTTATTATAACATATTTTGAAAAAATTGTATATAATTTTTATAAATATTTTAACATTTCATACATTCTAATTTTCATTTTATAAATTTTATTTTCTTTTATAACAATATACCATAAATACGCTAAAATTATAAGTAAGGCAATATTTTGCAAATAATATATCATTATACTAAATAAACACGTAATGAAAAACAAAGAAATATTTGATATTGTATGTATGTATATATTAGCTTTTCTTTTATTTACTAATAAACTTAAAATTGATTTTGAAATTCTTCCTCCGTCTAGTGGGTAAATAGGTAGTAAATTAAACATTGCAATTAAAAAATTTGAGTATATTATAGTTTGCTTTAAATTATAATCTATTTTTAAAAGCATTGTAATAAACATTATAATTAAATTAATCATTGGCCCTGCTAAAGCTATAATTATTCTTTTTATTTCTAACTTATTTGACTTTAAAACTTTGCTATTATAATCTTCTTTACTTAAACTAAACTCTATAGATAAGCCAACTGGCATAAGAGTTACTCTTTTTACTTTCATGTTTAAAAGTATGCCAGCTATTAAATGACTTAGTTCATGTATAATTGCAAATATCATAACAACACTATAAATTTCAATTTGTTTAGTTAAATAAAATAATATTAAAAATAAAAAAATCTTTAAATCAATTCTAAACACCATAATTACCTTAAATATCTATTATTAATTGAGGGTCAACTAAACGTTCTTCTCTTCTTATTTCAAAATGTAAATGCGGTCCGAGTAGAATTTCCTGTGCTTCCCACTTCTGCGATTTCTTGCCCTTGAGTAACTTTATCTCCCTCTTTTAAATATAATTTTTTACAATGAGCATAAATTAAAATAATGCCATTTATCTCAATTTTGTAATGATTGCCATAATCTCCTTGAGATGACGCTAAAATTACAGTTCCATCTGTTGCAGATTTTATAACAGTACCTTGGTTTACTGCTATATCTAAACCTGTATGATATTTTGGAACTGTAGGTGTAGTTGGATTTCTCCATCCAAAACTTGAACTTATTCTGCCTTCAATTGGTAAAATAAAACTTATATTGTTTTTTATATATTCCACATCTTGTTCTTCTTGTGTTTTTTCATTTTCACTTATTGTTTGTTCTTCCGCTCCACCAATATTTTCACTTGAGTTTTCTTCTGTAGCTTCACTTGCTGTTGTTTCTTCTTTTATTTCATTTGCATTTTCTTCACTTGACATATTATTTTCATTTGATGTGTTCTCCTCATTTGTTATAGCTTCATTTTCTGTATTTATATTAAAGTATTTTCCTAAATGCTCTTCCATATAATTATATGCCTTATTTAAATATTCATTTTGTGATGCAACTTCTTCTACTTTCATTCTAAATTCATTTGATAAAAAATATTCTCTATTGTTAACTACATAAAAAATTCCATATATTATAAAACATATTATTATTTGTTTTACCATCCTTTGTGTAAATGTGGGTCCTTTTTTTTCTTTAGGCTTTGAATATGTATAATATGAGTTTCCATTTCTTCTGTTATAAATTTCTTCTGCTCTTCTTATTTTTTCTTCAACAGACATTGTTCTTTCCATAAATTCACCGCTTCCTTTGTTCTTTTATGTTTAATTTATATGTGTATTTTTGTTTTATTATTACTAATTTTTTTCTTTACCTCATATTATCATAAATAAAATTAATCCAATAGTTACAATTATACTGTAAATTTTTAATTTTTTATATCTCTTATCTACTTTTATTCTACTTTCACTTTTTTCATTTTTTTCTATTGTATTTATATAATTTGAAATCACACTTTCTGCTTCTCTTATAATATAATTATTAGGATTATTTTCATTTTCTTTATTTTTTTTATTTTCATTTTTTTCTATGTATTCTAACTTTTTTGCTGTTTTATTTGATTTTAAAATTACTATTGCTTCTTCAATTAAATTAGATGGTAAACTTTTTAATACCACAATATTTTTCATTTGGCTTTTTTCCATAAGTGATATCTTCCTTTCTTTTTTCCATTAACCTGTTTGCCTTAAATATTTTATTGTATATTAAAATTTTTACCATCTTTTTCTAATTTTATACACTTTTTTGTTTTTTTTTATTCATTTGAATTATATACATTCAAATTCCTAAGCAAAAAATTTGAATATGTAATAAAATAAAAAAAATTAAAAAGGATTGATTTTATATGAAAAGAAAAAAAAATTTATATTCCCAAATTTATCAAATAGAAAATATACTTAGTGCATACAATGAAGTATGTAAAAATACAAAAAATAAAAGAAGAGTTGCAAATTTAAAAGAATATAAATCAATTTATATTTCTAGAATTTACGATATTCTTATTAATAAAAAATACACTGTTGGTCCATATAATAAATTCATAATATATGAACCTAAAAAAAGAGAAATTGTAAGTCAAAATGTTCAAGATAAAATTATTAATCATTTAGTAGCTAGGTACATTCTTTATCCAGCTATTCTTCCATGCTTACTAGATATAAATGTTGCTAGTAGAAAAAACATGGGAACAAGTAGAGGACTTAAACTTGCTATGGACTTTCATAGAGCTTGCAAAATAAAATATTATGTTAGATACCAAGATGACTTTTTATTATTTCATCCATCTAAACAATATTTAAAATACTGTTTAAAAGAATTAGAAAACTTTCTTAAAAAAGAAAAATTAAATTTAAATAACAAAACTCGAATATACAAAAATACTAATAATTTTTTATTTTTAGGTAGAGATACAAAATGTAAATATGCTCGTTACAGAAATGTAAAAAGAAAAATAAAACATAGATATTATCTATATAAAAATGATGCAATAACCCTTAATAGTTTTATTTCTAGCATTATTTGCTACAGTGGTCTTTGCAAAAGAAATAATTTATTAAAAAACACTCAAAAAAAGTAATACAATAATTTGTATTACTTAAAATAGTACTAAGCTATATTCCCTTTCAATCTAAACAAATTTACTAACAAACATAACTATCTATTTTTGTTTTATAGTTAGGTGTTTCTCCTAACTAAAGGATATGGTTTGTTTCTATCTAAAACTTCTCTTATTCTACCATTAGTAGATATAACCACAGTTTTTTAGAAGCTACGGGACGAAACCCCGGATTGTTGTTGTTATAGTTATTATTGTTAACATTTCCGTTATAATTTACATTCATTACATTGTTAGTATTATTGGCGGACGGACTGGCAACCCATAACGAAAAATGAGCAAAAAACCAAGGTAATCGCGATTCATTCAACCATACCCTTATTTAAAGATTTTATCCAACCTGTAGTATATTTTGCTATGTCATCTATTTTGTTTCCAAATTTATAGTATTTTTTTGCAGGTATAATTTCTTTATCATAAGATAAATTAAGCAAAAAATCTATTACTTTTATTTTTGCAAGTATTTTATTTAACATTCTTTTCTTATATTCTATATTTTCTTCTGTATTTGCTTCATAAGCTATTTCTAATAAATCATAACTATTTGTTCTTATTCTACTTTTTAATTCTATATCTTTTTTAGGAAAATTATCCATTTGTTTATCTATCATAACTAGCAATTCCCTAACAAAATTTATTATCTTGAATTTCTCTTCTTTCATATATAATCTCTTCAATCTTTTTTATTTTACTTTTTGTATTTTGATGTTCAATTTCTTTTAATAATTTATTATATATTCCGTTCTATTCGAAGTTTCATTTTTACATAGTCCGAGGATTTATTTAGTATCTCCCTGTATTCATTTAAATTTCCATTATCACTTTCATGGTCAACATCATAATTATTTCTAGTATCTAAAAGCATATAATTAATTTTTTTATGTTCTAGCATTGCTTGTACTTTTGCTACAATCTTTTTAGGAAATCCAACAGAAGGAATATCTTTCTTTATATACTTAATTTTATACCCAAATATATATGACATTATATATGCATCCCTTCCAAAACACTGATAGAAATTTCCAATACGATAAGCTAATATATATTCTGGATATAATTTTCTTATATTTTCTATTACCTTATTTATTGAATCCATCGACTATCCTCCAAATTTTTGCGGCAACAGACTTGGAAGCCTGTTTTGCCGCATTTACTCTACTATTTTAATTGCATCTTATTCTTGGATTATGTACCCGTCCTCAGTTCCTTTCAATTGGACATCAGATCTTAGAGAAACTACGGGACGAAAGCCCAGAAGGCTGAGGTTACAGTAATTATAGTCAACATCACCGCTATAATATACACTCATGACAATGTCAGTACCAGTGGCGGACGGACTGGCAACCCATTCAGCAGATGCTTTAGATGTATCACTTATTACAAATGTACTAAGTGATACATCTAAAGCATCTGCTGAATGGGT
>CANRQH010000014.1 GCA_947632745.1 uncultured Clostridia bacterium
ACAAACCAAGTAATATATATATTACTTATTTTTTCAAATAAAGATTGATACCTATTTAATATGTCTTGGATTTCTTTAGAATAATTTTCTTTTCTTCTTCCATAAAATTTAATTTGATTTGAAATACTTTTTTCTAATAAATTAATTTTCTTTTTTTCTAAATTTTCACAAGTATTTATAAATAATGCAGAATATATTTTTATTTCATCTTGTTCTCTATTGCTTAATTCTTTTAAATCTCGCATTAGTTCTATTTCTAACTCTTTTTTATCAGTCCTAACCATCTTCTGTTTCCTCCCACTTTTTCTTTCAGTATTTTCTTATAAAATTATATCAATAAACCATTTTTTCGTCAACATTTTTTTATTATAATTATTTGCTACTTATAAAAGATAGATTTTTGTCATTATTAAAATCGTTTTTGTTTTTTCTTTTAAGATTAGATATTTCATTAATAATATGTATTATTTTAACTTTAAATATCCCATCAAATTCTGCCTTTATAATATTTTTATTTTGATATATTGGAGTTATTTCCCAAAATGTTTTATTTTCATTTGCCATCAAATTTCTTAAACTTATTGCAAGTACTGTAGATGCTATTCCTACAAAAATAGCATTTAATGCTGCATCATCTATTCCTATTTGTACTTTTAACCTAAATTTTTTTATTTCTGAATATTTTAATGCTTTTAACATTTTTATATCAAATTTGTTTTTACTATTTTTTACTTTATTTTGTATTTTTTCTATTCCTTTAGTTAATTTTTCCTTTTTTCCTTTTAATTTTGTTAAATCTATTTTTAGGATATTTATCTTATCTAATAATTTTAAATATACTATTATTTTGCAGTCTTTATTTAAATGACTTTCATTAATTTTTGTAGTTGAAAATTTTAAATTATCTATATGTATTTCTATTGATGTGTATAATATTAAAATTGTTGATAAAAATAAAATTATAAAAACAAATAAAAAAAACAATATTACCACTTCTTTTCAATTCTTTTAATATCATTTTTTCCATTTTTTCTAATTTAATACATATTGAGCAAACCTGTAAGCCGGGTTCTGTCATTTAAATTAGTCATTTATCTAGGCTATATATTGCTATATAGCTCAAGCCACACAAGTTTGGACCACCGAGCAGGTGTTTAAATATCCATTTTAGGTGTTGCTCCAGATGGGGTTTGCATTGTCGCCACATGTCACCATATGGCCGGTGAGCTCTTACCTCG
The DNA here is from genome assembly GCA_947632745.1 of uncultured Clostridia bacterium. Classification (GTDB taxonomy): domain Bacteria; phylum Bacillota; class Clostridia; order TANB77; family CAG-508; genus CAG-269. The sequence goes on from CANRQH010000014.1 coordinate 1,239, forward strand.
CCTTTTCATCCTTACCATTAATTTAATGGCGGTTATTTTCTGTTGCACTTTCCTTAAGGTTTCCCTCACTAGACGTTATCTAGCATCATTGCTCTATGGAGCCCGGACTTTCCTCTCGCAAATCCTTTCGGATTTTGCCAGCGACTAATCAGTTTACCTTGAAAAAGATAAATAATTAAAATATTTACACTTCTTAGATACTATATTTTCTATTATAACATATATTATGTTATATTTCTAGTAGCCAATCTATAATATTTTTGTGAATAATTCCATCTCTTGAAAAATCTTTTTTATCTAATGATAAAACATATTTAGGTACATCATCATTTACTGAACTTAAAGCTCCAAATTCTCTTTCTATTACACTTTCTTTATCCAATAAATAGGCAACTTGAAAATACAATTTTTCATTTGTTTTTGTCGCAATAAAATCAATCTCGCCATCTTTCGTTTTTCCTATATATACTTCATATCCTCTTTCTAACAATTCATTATAAACTACATTTTCAATGGCAAAACTTTTATTTATTTCAAAATTGTTATTTTTTATTTGTGCTATTCCTAAGTCTGTCATATAATATTTGTTTAAGGTTTTTAGTATAGCTTTTCCGTGTATATCATATCTGTAGATTTTCTTAATTATCAATGCTTTGCATAATGCATCTAAATATACATATATAGTTTCAGTAGATACCGATTTTCCTTCACTTTTTAAATATTTTTTAATATTTTCAGCTGAAAATTCTCTTCCTGTTGTATCTACAACATATTGCAATAATAAATTAAATAAAGTTATATCTTTTAAACCTAATCTTTCAACCACATCTCTTAATATAATTGAATCAAATACACTATGAAGATAATCTTTTATATTATTTTCATCTGTAAATTGAGTTCTGTTTGGTAAACCTCCCCATTTTACAAAATCCCAAAATGTTTTTTCACTTTTAGCATCTTTTTTGGTTAATTTTGTAAATTCTTTATAACTTAAAGGATATATGTTAAACAAAACATATCTTCCAGATAAAACTGTTGAAAGCTCATTTGATAAAAGCTTGCTATTTGAACCTGTAATGAATATACTTATATTAGAAATAGAAGCTCTTAAAGAATTTACAACTGTTTCAAATTTGTCTACTCTTTGAATTTCATCTAAAAATATATAATATATTTTTTTGTCCTTAACTTTGTCTTTTATAAAACTATTTAGTTTTTTATAGTCTTGCAATTCCTCATATTCTACTAATTCAAAATTAATATAAATTATATGGTCGTCATTTACTCCGCTTTGTTTTATTTCATGTACTATTTGATTTAATATGACTGATTTGCCACATCTTCTTATCCCTACAAGAATTTTTACTAAATCCGAATTATAAAATCCCCTTATTCTTGATAGATAAACTTCTCTTTTTAACATTTTTATCACCCATAATTATTATAGTCTATTAATTTCATTTTGTCAAGTTATTTCTCATTTGCGAAATAACTTTTTAATAGTTTTAAAAAAATTTTTTCCATCGACAATTTAATGCATAATTTTTTTGTTTTCCACAATACTATTTATATAACAATTTTTTTATTTATCTTAATTTTAGGAGGCTTAAAATGCTTGCAAGTGTTAGATTACAAAGTAAACAAAGTGGTGAAATAAATAAATTCTTAAGTGCATTTTACAATACTGATTTAGAAATTGGAAATAAATTAAAATGGGAAAAAAAATATGCAAATCCAATAGAAATAGCAGAAATAATAGGTGTGTTTGCAGATAATGCAGAAAAATTCAATATAAAAATGTGGATTAATTTGGATCAAGATATTTATATAAAAATCTCAGCCAATAATGCTAATTATATAATAAAATATCTTTATGAGCGTTATCCATATTAATCCATATTTAATTACTTTATATACTTTTATTAATAAAAAATACTATTCTTGACCTTCCCCTTTTTTATCATCTTTTTTGCAGTCTTCTTTTTTGTTTTCACACTCTTTGTTTTCTTCTTTGCAATCATCTTTTTTATTTTCACATTCTTTATTTTCTTCTTTACAACATTCTTCTTTTTTGTCCTCTTTGTCACAGTGTTCATCTTGCTCAATTACTTCTACTTCTTTTACTTCTTCTTGTGGTTGCTCTGTTCCACATTTTGGGCAAAACTTTGCTTGTTTTTCCATATGTTCACCACATTTAATACATATTTTCATATCAGATAAATCTAATATTTCTTTATGATACTCTTCTATTTCTGCTACATATGCATCTATTTTTGAGCATTCTTCCTCTAAATCTTTTTTTATATTTAAATTTTCATTAGCAGTATGTTTTTGGTAAACTTTTTTTCCTATTTCTTGATATATAACATTTATTTTAGATTTGTTGTCATTTATTTTCATTTTTAATTTTGCTTCTTTTGCAATTTTTCCTGTTTTTTCAGCAGCCCCTTTGTATGTTTCACTAGCTTTTTTAGTTAATTTATCGAAAAATTCCATAATATTATACTCTCCTTTTTTGTTTACTTATAAAATTCATATATTTCTATTTTAATATTATGTATAAATAACTATAATTTATACCTTTAAAATTAATCTTCTTCCTTTTTTTGTCTTGTCATAAGAATTTTGAATGCATCTTTAGGATTTAAACCATTGTATAAAATATCATATGCAGTATTTATAATTGGAAGTTCTATATTTAATTTATCTCCTAAACTTTTTGCAACTTCAATATTATCTATTGATTCTATTGTCATGCCAACTTCTTTTTTGGTTTCCTCAATTGTTTTTCCTTGTCCAATTAAAATTCCTGCTTTTCTATTTCTTGAGTGTTCGCTTAGGCATGTTACAATTAAGTCTCCAAGTCCACTTAAACCATAAAAAGTTTCTCTTTCTCCACCTAAAGCCACACCTAATTTTCTTATTTCTACTAATCCTCTAGTAATTAAAGCTGCAAATGTGTTGTCTTTTCCTCCAACTCCTGCTACAACTCCGCTACAAAATGCAATTATGTTTTTTAATGCTCCTCCAAGCTCTACTCCTTTTACATCACTTGAAGTATAAATTCTTAAATATTCGTTCATAAATGTGTCTTGAACAATTTGTTTTACTTCTTCATCCTTAGATGCTATTACTAAAACTGTTGGAACTGCAATAGAAACTTCTTCTGCATGACTAGGTCCGTGATAAAACTCCAATTCTAGCATCAGGAATTTCCTCTAAAACAACTTCATCTAATGTAAGAGATGTTTCTTTTTCAATTCCCTTTGAACAAACAATTATAGGTTGTTTTTTAACATCTACATATTGTTTATATCCTCTTACTATATTTCTTGTAAATTTTGAAGGTGTAACTTGCAAAATTAAATCTGCGTTTTTTATTACTTCTTCATAAGAAGTCTTACATTCTATATTTTCTGGAATAATAACATTTGGTAAAAATTTGCATCTTTTTTCATTGTTTATTAAGTCTGCCTCACCTTTATCAAATGACCATATTCTAATTTTATTTTCCATTTTTGCTAAGTGGATTGCTAAGGCTACACCCCAACTACCACTTCCTATTATTGCAATATTTTTCATTTTGAACCTCTTTCTTTTTTTATGATATGCATTTTGCTTTAAACTAATCTTTGTTACTCATTTGTATTTTTAAAACTTAATTTATTTTCTGTGCCACTTACAATTCTTTTTATATTTTCTCTGTGATTAAATATAACAATAAGTGCTAATATTAAACTATATACTAAGTATTTAATTCCGCTTGCTTCTACTATAAAATTAGTACTAATAAATAGACTTAATACTGGGCATAATATTGCAGCAGCAATAGAACCTAAAGATACCATTCTAGTAATTGCAATTACAACTAATCCAAATACTAAGCAAATTAAACCTATTTTCCAATTTGTCATAATTAATACTCCAATAGATGTTGCAACACCTTTGCCTCCTTTAAACCCAAAGAAAATTGGAAATGTATGCCCTACAACTACAAATATACCTGCAATTTGTATTAAAAATGCTCTATCTATATTTTTTATAATTAACCCTACAATTAGAGCAAGTAAAACTGAGGCTACTCCTTTTAAAATATCACATACAAGTGTAATTAATGCTGCCCTTTTTCCTACAACTCTAAGTACATTGGTTGTTCCTGCATTTCCACTTCCTTTTTCTCTAACATCAAATCCTGCTAATTTTTTACTAATTATTACAGAAAAGTTTATGCTTCCAATTAAATATGCTAGAACCGCTACTATTATATATGTTGCCATATCAATTCCTCCTTTACTTTTTATATAAGACATTATATTATATATTTTTTTAAATATCAATACAAAATTGCAAAACTTTTTTTAAAAAAATTTTTATACCTTTTGCATTATAAAAAATTTGTGATTTTAATTGACTTTATTCCATTTTTGAGGTATTATATAATTTATGAAATTGTATAAATTATTAATAAACATATACTATTAATAACAAATACAAATTATAAAAATATAGAAATGAGGAAATATATAAGTTATGATATGTTCAATGTGTAAAAAAAATCCAGCAGCTATATTTTCTAGTAAAATAGACGCAAATGGAAAAAGAGAAATGGAAGGTTTATGTATATCTTGTGCTCAAAAGCTTGGAATAAATACAGACGAAATATTAAAAGCACAGAATAATGCTGTTTTTAATACTTCTCCTTCAGAATTAAATAAAAATCTTGAAAACTTATTTAAAAACTTATCAGAAAGTTTAGATGAGATTGACGAAATTGGATTTAATGCTATTCCAATGGACGAAAACTTAGATAAAGATGCAAATATAGATGAAGATGGACCTAAAGTATTTGCTGGTGCAATTCCCCTTGGTTCAATTTTCGGAAATATATTTAATCAAAAAGCACAAAATTCTAATGATGAAATTCCATCTGGAAATACTAAAAAGAAAGTAAAACCTGAAAAGAAAAAGCAAAAAAATAAAAAGAAAAGATACTTAGATACTTTTGGAACAAATTTAACTCTAAAAGCTCAAAATAATGAACTAGATATGGTAATTGGTAGAGATAAAGAGCTTCAAAGAGTTGTACAAATTTTAAATAGACGTTCTAAAAATAATCCATGTTTAATTGGAGAGCCTGGTGTTGGAAAAACTGCAATAGCAAATGCTCTAGCTATAAAAATTGCAAATAAAAATGTACCTGCAAAACTTTTAAATAAAGAAGTTTATTTATTAGATATGACATCAGTTGTTGCTGGAACTCAATTTAGAGGTCAATTTGAAGCTAGAATGAAAGGCATTATAGAAGAATGCATAAACTATGGAAATATAATTCTTGTAATAGATGAAATTCACTCTATAATTGGCGCTGGTGGTAGTGGCGAAGATAGCTCGATGAATGCAGGAAATATTTTAAAACCTGCTTTAGCTGATGGGAAAATTCAAATAATTGGAACAACAACTATAAAAGAATACCGTAAATATATAGAAAAAGATACAGCTTTAGAGCGTAGATTCCAACAGGTTCTTGTAGAAGAACCATCTGTTACAGATTCTATTGGAATTTTAGATGGAATTAAAAAATATTACGAAGATTACCACAAAGTAAAAATTTCATCAGATGTAATTAAACAAACTGTAGTTATGTCTGAAAAATATATTCATGATAGGTATTTACCAGATAAAGCAATAGATATATTAGACGAAGCATGTTCACGAATTAACTTAGAAAATAAAGAATTATACAAATTAGAATTGCTAAGACAAAAATTAAAAGAAGTTCAAGATCAAAAAGATGAAGCAGTTACAACAGACTCAACAGAAGACTACCAAAAAGCAGCTGCTTTAAAAACAGAAGAATGCCGTTTAATTGAAGAAATAGACAAAATAAATTCTACAATGAAAATTAGGAACCTTACAATTCAAGATGTTGCAAATGTAATAGAAAGTTGGACCAAAATTCCTGTTAGTAAAATAACAGAAGAAGAAACTCAAAAACTTTTAAATTTAGAAGCAAATCTTCACAGAAAAATTATAGGTCAAAACGAAGCAGTAAATGCCGCTGCCCGTGCTATTCGCAGAAATAGAGCTGGTTTAAAATCTACTAAACGCCCACCTTCATTTATTTTCGTAGGTCCTACAGGTGTTGGTAAAACTGCATTAGCAAAAGCTCTTTCTTATGAAATGTTTGGCTCAGAAGATTCTATAATTAGAATAGATATGTCTGAATATATGGAAAGTAATTCAACTGCAAAACTTATTGGTGCACCTCCAGGATATGTAGGATATGATGATGCAGGTCAACTTACAGATAAAGTTAAACGTCACCCCTACTCTATCGTTCTTTTAGACGAAATTGAAAAAGCACATCCAGATGTATTTAATATTCTTTTACAAATTTTAGATGATGGTAGACTAACAGACAGCCAAGGAAATACTGTAAGTTTTGAAAATACAATAATTATAATGACATCAAATGCTGGTTCAAACCTAAACAACAATTCTATAGGTTTTGGAGCTTCAATGGATAAATACAAAATCGAAGAACGTTTAAAAGAAGTATTTAGACCTGAATTCTTAAATAGAGTTGATGAAGTGGTTGCATTTAACTCATTAACTAACGATGAATTAATTCAAATAGTTGATTTAATGTTAAATGACACTTCAATCGCCCTTTCTAACAAAGATATCACGCTAGAATTATCAAAAGAAGCTAAAAACTTTATTTTACAAAAAGGTACTAATTTAAAATTTGGTGCAAGACCTCTTCGTAGAGCTATTCAAAGATATATAGAAGATGAAATATCTGAAAAAATATTAAAAGGCGAAATTGTGGATGGGCAGAATATTATTGTTGATTTAAATAATGATGCTTTAGATTTTCACATTTCTAATTAAAAGCCCATAAAATAATTATATAATTGGGTTTAAATAATAATTTAATAGGAGTTTGATAACAATGCCTAATATTGAAAAATTACAAAAATACAAAAGTATATACATGGTAGGTATTGGTGGTGTTAGCATGAGCGGTATTGCAGAAATTTTATTAAACTTTGGTTTTGAAGTTTCTGGCTCAAATAACACCGCCACAGAAACCACAAAAAAATTAGAACAAGCTGGAATAAAAGTTTTTATTGGACATAGCGAAGAAAACATATCTAATCCAGATATCGTTGTTTATTCTGCTGCAATAAAACAAGACAATATTGAACTTGTAACAGCTAAATCAAAAAACATACCAATAATAGAAAGAGCAGATTTTTTAGGAGAACTTACAAAATGTTTTAAAGAAACAATAACAATTGCTGGAACACACGGAAAAAGTACTACTACTTCTATGGTCTCATTATGTTTTTTAGAAGCATTAAAAGACCCTTCTATTCAAGTAGGAGCTGACTTAAAACAAATTAATGGAAATTATAAAGTTGGAAATAGTGAATACTTTATAATAGAAGCATGTGAATATGTAGAAAGCTTTTTAAAGTTCTACCCAAAATCTGAAATAATTTTAAACATAGATAATGACCACTTAGATTATTTTAAAACATTTGATAATATAAAAAATGCATTTATAAAATATGTTAAAATTTTACCAGAAAATGGTTTGCTTGTTGTAAATGGTGATGATAAAAATACACTTGATTTAAAAAATTTCACTAAAGCAAAATGTTTAAGCTATGGTATTACCAACAAAAACACAGATTTTTTTGCTGTAAATATTTCTTTTGATAATGACGGATTTTCAGAATTCGATGTATATTCAAAAGAAAAATTCTATGGAAAAATAAAACTTAGTGTTCCTGGAATGCATAATGTTTTAAATGCTTTAGGTTGTATTGCTTTATGTGATTATTATGGAATAGATTATGAAACAATAAGAAAAGCTTTGCTAAGTTTTACAGGTGCAGGAAGAAGATTTGAGTATAAAGGAAAAGTAAATGGTGCAAGCATTTATGATGACTATGGTCACCACCCTACTGAAATTATTGCAACTGCTAAAGCTTTAATGAATAAAAAATATAACAAATCTTGGGTTGTTTTTCAACCACATACTTATAGTAGAACTAAAACTCTTTTAGATGATTTTGCAAAAGCTCTTTTAAATTTTGACAACATAATAGTTTTAGATGTCTATGCTGCAAGAGAAAAAAATACTTATAACATTTCTTCTAAAGACTTAGTTGATAAAATTTGTACTTTAGGAAAAAATGCTTTGTATATGCCAGATTTTAATAATTGCGTAGATTATTTAAAAGAAAATGTAAAAGAAAATGATATTGTTTTAACTCAAGGTGCTGGAACCGTAACTGAAATTGGTCCAATGCTTTTAGATAAATAATTGTTTAATACAAAAAGCAATGATTTTATGGATTTTTCTTTCTCCAAAATCATTGCTTATTTTTTTATTTATTAAAAACTAAATATAATAAATTTTATGGGTAACTATTTAAAAAGTACTCTTGTCCTGTTCCATTATATATTTCGTAATTTACATTATTATCATTATATGAGCCCCATCTTTCTCTAGCAAGTGCTGTATAATATGCTTTTTTTAATTTGTCATTTGTTGTTTTCATATAATTATATATTCCACCTGTCTCTTTAATTGGAACTAATCCAGAACTTCCCATTATACTAGTGTAGCTAGCTAGATAGCCTGATTGACCATCTGCTGCATTATAGCTTAACGGTACATAATATTTGGTTGTGTCTGTAGTTTTATCCTGTTTTATTTCAAAATTAACTTTCCAAATTCCTGGTTCAAATCCTAAATCTGTCTTAGTCATAATATTGCTCGAAGTTATAGTATTATCATTTGGTCTTGCATACATTCTATTACCATTGGTATCTCTTTTTAATATGTATATATCATTTTCATCGATATAAGCTGTTGTTAAATTGTTTGCAACTACTGAATATCCATTATATTTTTTATCTCCTAAGTTTAGTCCTTGTAAAAATGTAATTGCACATACATCGTTTTCTATTACTTCCCAATCTGTTTCAGAAATTTTTGGCATTATAAAATCTGTGCCTCCAGCATTTGATTCAAATGCTGTAATAGCAGTTTCCAAATTAGTTTCTACGACATATCTTATTACAGAACTTCTATGTTTATTAAAGTTTGAACCTGGATATTCAATATTTTCTCCTCCAAAAATTTCAAAGTTTCCATATTCTGATAATTTTGTAGTTGATCCTTCTTTATTATATATAGTAGCACTAGTTGTTCTTAAAGTTTTTAATCCATATCCTGTTGCAACAACACTATTTCCAGCCTTGTCTTTATATCCACTAACTGGAGTACTTAGAACTGCTCTTGAAAATTCATAAGAATGTTTATAATATTCATATGCACTTTTATTTTTTTTAATTGCTAAATAATATTGTGCAAATTTTACTGGGTCTTGACTATAAACTGCTTGTTCATAATTTTTTTGACCATTTGAATCTATATAAAAAATTCTACTATTTGCATCAACACTTACTACCGTTCCGTTTATGTCAACATTTTGTAGGTTTTTAGATGCTCCCTCTTCAAGATAATATTTTTTTCCATTTATTTTTACATATTGATATTCTGTATTCCCAACATATTCCTTCATACACTCAGTATCATCTTTTGTAAATTTTTCTCTGCCATAGTAATATGCATCTTCTGTACTATTATAATAGATTCCGAGGTTCATTTGTATTATTTGCTATATTATATAAATATCCACAATCATATACATAACTTCCTTTTATTATTCCTTGAATAGTTATATAATTATCTAATGTATATGTGATTGAAAAATCTGATGTACCAGTAGTATATCTACATGTATAATATATATAAGGTTTTAATCCTGATCTTATTTCTCCTGCTTTGCTATATTCTGTATCATAGGCACCATCTGGAACTTCAGTTAATATATTTGAATATGGTGAATAAATATAGTATCCATCATATAATGTAAATACTACTGCTGGAACATATTCTTTCATCACACTTGAATTATATCCTGTGTAATTAAAATTTAAAACTAAAGAATCAAAAAATGTTTTTGCAGCTGCTTCTGTGCTTTTTACATTTTCAGTAGTTATATCTCCAAATGCATTATTTACTGTATTTAATTGATATGCCTTTATTGCAGAATATGTTGCATTTAATAATTTTGAATCATATTCAAGTTCAGTCTGTGCTAATGTTATTTTGTTATCTATATATTCTGACATAAGTATAGCTATAGGAATTATTATTACTATAAATATAACTGATAATGACTGTATCTTCATATTTTGTTGTATTCCTTTCTAAGAAATAAAATTGTTTTTTTATAATTAAAAATACTTTACAATTCTAAGCCTTTACCTCTTTTGTAAATATAAAATTATTGGGAACAAACATATAATTTTTCCATAGCTTAAACAAAATTTATATGTTTGCTCCCTTTTTAATTCATTCCATTATATGTACACATACCTGCTTCTTCTGCAACGATTTTTGAATCAGCTCCTGTTAACTGAGAAAATATTGTTTCACTTGTACTTTTTACCTTAACCGATACTTTGTCTCCTTCATTTACCTTAAATGGTAAATGTTCTACTATTTGAGTTGTATAATAAATTGTAGATGCACCGTCACCTATATTTTCATCTCCACTATGCTTTTTAACAGGATTTACATCTTGCTTTTCTATAGTAATTTCCACATCACATGCTATTTCATGAGACGCTAAAGTTAAAAGAAAATTATCATAATTTTCTTGTGTAATACTTCCTGTTGTTAGTATATTATTTGTAAAATTAGTAGTAGCTGTTTGTATTGAAGATTGTGTCATACTATCATTTTTGTCTGCTATCATAATTACTGGTGCGATTAACATTATTGCACATGCAGCAACTAAAGATACTCCAGTCATTAAACTATCACCTAATGCCATAACTTATTCCTTCCTTTCATAAAATAATAAAATCATTTATATTATAACATTTTTTTATTTATTTTGCAAACTTTTTAATTAAATTTCTATATATGTAATAATTCTTCTTTCTGTTTTTTCTTCAAGAGAAACACCACTATCTGTATAGTCTTTATACGCTCCGATATATTCACTAAAATTTTTATCTTTTATATAACTATAAAGTTTGCCATCATTTAAAACTTCACTTACATTCTGGTTTGCATTTCTTCCAATAGAAGCCTTTAATATTCTTTCACCAGCATTGATTATATTACTTCCATTAACGCTTATATTCTTAGTTGCATTTGCTATAGTTACATGACTATTATTTAAAGAATCATAATTTTTTAATTTTATATATATTGTATAGTCACCTTTTAATATTCTATACATAGAAGAAACAACAGCATCAGCATTAACAACTCTAATAGCTCCATTTTCTTCACTTTTTAAATAATTGACATATTGTTCTCCGTTTTTTGCCATTTCAACCGTTTCATCTTCACCTATTAAAATATCTGCTTCAGCTCTTGCATTTGTAAAAGAAGATATACAAACGGTAAGAGCTATTATAAATATTAAAATTTGTCCTGCCATAATCAATGCTTCTGATGCACTTTCCATTGTATACCTCCTTTTTTATATTTTTAAGACTAAAACATTATTTTAATTTATAGTAATACTAGTTATAAGTCCATTTGAATCTGGTGTTCCTCCGACCTTATAATAAACATTTCCGAGTAGGAACTCTTGTATATGTTGTAAACCCTCTTGCAAGGGTTACTTTAGAACCTGAAACTGCTATTTTTTTATGAGTTTCTCCAGATCTATTTGCAGCAATATTAACTGTTACACAATATTGCAATAAAGCGTTAACTTGTGAACCAGATATACTATTTCCTAAATAAGGGGTTATTTGAGCATTAAAATTTGCGATTTCTTTTGAGTCCATATTAATAGCATTTTTTGCAGAATTACTTACATTATTAAATATCATTATTCCTAATGATATTATTAAAATTGCAACTAATATAGAGCCAGCTATAATCAATGCTTTAGACGCATTTTCCATATTCTAACCTCCTATTAATTATAATTTTATTATAAAATATTATTTATAATCCATTCCAACAATTATTCCATTACTATCATAACCAGCTTTAATAGTATATGTTGTTGAATTTGCAGGACTAGGTACTGTTGTTCCAGGTGCCGAAGTTTGTGTAGTGGTATTTGGAGTTCCTGTATTAGTAAATTTAATCCATCTGTTTGTTCCACTTTTTGTTTCAGCAGCATTACTTGCAATAATTGCTTGAGCTAAAGATACTACCTCACTAGCTGTCTTTCTTTGTCCAACATAAGTTTCCCATTGAGAATTAAATCCCTGTATTTCTTGTTTATTTAGGTTAGCACTTCCAACTGTATTTTTTGCATTGTTATATACCATTATTCCTAATGATATAATTAAAATTGATAATAGTATAGCTCCTGCTATAATTAGTGCTTTTGACGCGTTTTCCATAATAAAATTCCTCCTTTAATTTTTATCTTTTATATTTTATATTTATAGATAAAGTAAACCTATGGAAATTTCTTTATCTAATTTTAAAAACATGTTTTTAGGTAGTTTTTTGCTCGAATAACATGTAACTAACTCTACCTGTTTTATTATAATTTATTTTTGTACATTCAAAATGTATTAATTCATATAATTCTACAAATTTTGTTATTCCATTATTGTAAAACATCTCCATTTTATATGTCTTATCTTCATCTAACATTTTTACATCTATAAGTATAGAATTTCTATCATTTTCAACATAAAATCCTTCTTCATTTTTTAAAACTGAATTTCTTTCATTGCTATCAACAGCTCTATTTATAATAGATGTTAATTCTGTTCCTAAAATTTCTTTATTCAAATACATTTCATATTCTAAATTTTCTTTATTAATTTCTTTTTGTTCATTTTTATATTGCTGATATTTTATATAGAATAGTGAGATTACAATAATTATTAAACACAATATAAAAATTAATGTTTTTTTCATTTTTAATCTCATTCCTTTCTAAAGGTACAACTTTGTTGGAAAAGAATTTCCCTCTATTTATCTTATAACTTATATAACTGTATTTATTGCAATACTTTCTACATATAAAGTTGAAGAGTTTATTTTAACGTCTCCCCTGTTGCATTTATATTTTACATTTATATTTTTCAGTAGCTCATTTTCTAAATCCTCTATACTTTTTGTAGGTACTGCCCAATTCACTCCGATTAACAAGTACTTTAACAGTAGTTTGTTTTCTTTGCATTTCATTATTATCTTTTGCTAAATTTACTATTGTTACAACATCCTGAATAGACAAGTCTTGCCTTCCTTCATAATTTAAAAATTTTTGATTAAATTTTGAAATTTCAGGACGATTAAGTGCAGAATATATTTCGGAAGTATCTGTGCGTAATTTAGTATATACATATGCGAAAAGTGTTAACAATAATATACCAATTAAAACACTAGCTGCGATTAACAGTGCTTTTGACGCATTTTCCATAGCTTTACTCCTATTCTATTTTTACAAAGTTAAATTCCATTCCTGTAATTCTTCCAGATTCATTACTATATGTTATTTTGGAAGAATTAGATTTAAATACAGATCTTTTAAATTGCATATATTCATAATATTTACTCAACTTTTCTTGGTGTGGTCTTAATCCGTTTTTTATCTCATCTATTGTTGTAGTATCACTTAAGAATATTTTATAACTGCTATTTTCACAATAGTTATTAAATTTCTTTGCTGCACTAACCCAATTTAATACATCATCTTCACTGTCTGGAAGAAAGATTTCATCATAACTTTTTGTAAGATTTGTAGTTGCTGTTGCTCCTCCAAAATTCATTTCAATCTGTTGCATACTAGCTATTGTACTTCCAAAAACATTATTAGTATCAGATTGAGTATATGTACCTTGTGTAAATAGTCTAATAGTATTATCTTTGGTTAATTTCTTTCTATTATCAGTTGAGCCACCTTCATCTATCTTAATTACGACTTTAATGGGATCATACTTTTCATCATTTGTGGCACCAAGAACTGAAGATCTTCTTTTATTATAGTCTATAACTTGATTTATAAGTGACAGCATTTCAAAACCTTTGACATTGCTTCTATCATAATTTGTAAATCGTTCATTAAATTTTGATGTATCTTCTATTTTTAATAAGTCATCTTTTGAAGTTTGATATTCTGAAAATACATTAAATGCATAAATAAGTACAGATATTATTAATACTGCAATCAATACACCCCCTGCCATAATTAAAGCTTTCGATGCATTTTCCAAAATATCACCCTCTTTTCTTTTTTACTCTAAACTTGCCATTGAGCTTGACATACTTGTTAATCCAATAAAAACTAATGGTACTATCAAATAGCCAACGAACATAACAACCATTGGTGCAAATCCAATAACTTTTCCTATTAAAGCCTTTCTTGCAATTAATCTATCATTTGATTCACGTCTTTTAGCTTGATAATAATCTCTTTCTGTATCTAGTTCATCAAATGCATCTCTTATTGGTATTTTTTCTACAGCTGCTTGCAAGCTTTCTACTATTCTTATAAATTGTTGATAATTTGTTTCATTTCTAAGAACCTCTAAAGCTTCCCATGCTCCTGCTTCGTAGTTATTAACACATCTTGATATTGGCTCTTTAAATATATTTGCATAACGTTCTAGCCATTCTAGGATTATTTCAACATTTACACGCTCTATTCTCATAAGCATTAAGATTATTGTTTGGAACTGCATTACTTCATCTTCCATTTCCATTAATCTCATTTTTAATTGAAAATACATAATCCATATTGGTGACATGTATGCAATAACTGTAAATACAACAGCCAGTAAGACCTCAAACCATCCTAGGTATTCCTTATTTATTTTTTGTAATTTATCATATACCCTTTGTGCTGCTTTTTCAATTTCTTCATCTTTTGCGTCTTCATAATCATCTGATAATTCCATTTTTTTCTGAATATCTTCTACAGTTGCTTCTTTGTTTCCTTTAAACATGTCCAAAAATTTATTGTCACTTTCTGTTAGTTCTTGAGCTTTAATTAATTCATTACCTGTAAGTCCACCCATTATATCATAATCTGTTGTGGGCTCTGTATATATCCATTTAACAGTTGTATTATGTAGCTGTACAAATAAGAATAAAGAAACAATAAATGTAACTATAGCAATTACTATTCTATTTACGTACAGCCATTCCATTTTCAGTTTGGATGCTGAATCTTTCAACAATTTTTGAACTTTTAAATATTCTTTTGTTCCCTTTTTAGGAAGAAATGCATTTACTATTTTCTTTCCTAAAAAGTTTTTATAAACTTTTGCTTGCCAAGGATTTTCTCTATATCCGTGGATTTTTATCAGTTGAACCATTGTTTTTTAATTTTCTAAGTAATAAGTAACATATTACAGTAAGTAATATTACTAATATTTGAACTAGCATTCCACCTTTTCCAGAGTAAAAACTTTGAGTAAAACTGAAGTTTCCTACTGCCCAATTCTTTAATGGTTCTAATCCTAGTACAGGAACTATAGATATAATAGATAAACTTTGAAAAACATAATCTATTTTATCTCTTTTTAATATTTCAATTTGCATTTCTTCTGTTATATTATTTACATTCTTTAAGTATAAAGATGATCTGTCAACTTTTCTATCTCCATATTCTTTTGTTAAATATGATATACCTGCAAACTCTTTTAAGTAACTATTTGGTGCAACATCATAGTATTTTTCAAGTTCTGTTTCTGGGTCATTTGCAATTAAAACTTCGTAAATTTTTTCTCCCTGTTTTGAAATATTTTTTTCATCATCTTGTGAAATTTGATATATTGCCTCTTCTACCATGTTATATTCATGATAAGCATGTCTAATTTCTGCAAAAAAGTCAAGTTGCTCTTTTAAAAGTGAATTATCCATCTTGTCTACCATACCATCTATTATACTATCTACCATAAATATTTCAAAAATTAGTATTATAGATAATAGTAGATAATTTGAATGTGTAACTATTATAGTTAAAGTCATTATAGGAATTAAAACCAATAATGTTTTAGTTAATATCTTGGCTGCATCACGACGAGTTGCATATTCGTCATCAATATTTAAAATTTCAAGTCTTCTTCTAAGCTTTAATATGTAACTTTTTATAAATGGCATTTTAGAATAATTTATATACAATTTCTGGTATAATATTTCAAATGAAAATCCACCTTTTTCTGTACCTTGCCTTAATTTTTTAATCTGTTGATAGTCAGATTTGCTCATTCTTTTAGATAATATGAAATACGCAATTATAACTACTGCGAAAATTCCAGCAACTGCATATATTACGTAAAGAAGCATATTTGATGACATTTGTATTTTGCACCTCCTTTTTAAGTTAAACCGTTAGCAGGTCTTCTTCCTCTTCTTTTTGGTAAAGCTGATTTAGCTAATCCAGCTGAGATTTTTGATTTTGCCTTTCTTTCATCTGACATTCTATATACACTTTCTTCGCCCCAGTGTTTAGCTACAAATTCGTCGAATTCCTCTGCATCTGTATCTGTCATATTTAGTCTCATTTCTCTAATGTTTTTATCTGATATTTTATTTGTAATTATATATTCTCCATCTACATATTCTAGTATATTTCTGTAAATATATAATTGTTTATCTGTTGTTTTCATAAAATAATGTGTTGCATTATCAAAAAATTTATCAAATTTTCCTTCTAATGTTTTTTCTATTCTATGGTCAAATGTATATTCATTTTTATTTTCTACAGGTATACATTCTGTAATTCTTTCTATGTAACGATTTCCTCTATAGTCTTTTACTAAGTGTATATCAAAATTTAAAACTGATACAACTTGTTCTTCTGCTGTTCTTTCATTTTTAAATACCCCTGCTCTTAACATTGAGTTTCTTAATGCTGTAACTAAGTCTGGGAATGTTTTTGCGTGGTGAGTAAATAATGTGAATTTTGATGCAACTTGGGCTGATTGTATCATCCAAGATGC
>CANRQH010000015.1 GCA_947632745.1 uncultured Clostridia bacterium
TTATGGATTTTTAAATGCTCTGTTAATTCATTGATTCTTGTTGTTAAAAGAGCTATTTGAACTTCTGGAGAACCAGTGTCTTTTTCGTCTCTTTTATATTTTTCAATGATTTCAGCCTTTGCTTCTTTTGATATCATATTTACACCTCCTACTTTTTTGCACCTTAAACTGAGTTAAATTCGGGTGTCATATTATTTAACTAAGTATAAGGAAACTTTTTACAGTCTATATTTTACTACATAAATAGATATTTTGCAAGTGTTTTTGAAAAATTCTTAAGAAAAGGGCGCCCTATATTAAACAAGGCGCCCTTTTGGAGGTCGATGTGACAAGCGGAGCCACATCACCTTTTGGTTAAGTTCCGGCCTAATGTGTCCTAACGTGTTTTATATCTAAGATTCCTCCTTACCAAACATCCATTCCTTCAGGTTCTGAAATATCTGCTCGATGCTTTTTTTACCCTCATTATAGAGGGCATTTGAAATATCAATTTGGCTTTGAAGCAGCTCTTCGATATATTCTTCCTTACTGTCTCTTTCCTTCACACTTTCGATTTTTCCTGCCAGCCTTCTTTTACTCTCCGAGAAAAGATATTCCAACTGGCCCATTACATCCTCACATCCTGCCTCGATTTGAAAAATCTGGACTTCTCTTTCACACAGCTTCTTGTACGCCTGAACGTATTCTTCGAAGTTGGCATCTTCCTTAGGATTTGTAACCAACTCCACCATCATTCCGTCGTTAGACGGGTAGCCTGCACATTCGATTAAGCTGTCATGTTCGGGGGAGTATGTAGGTTTCAAATTGACAAAACACTTGTCGCCGATACAGATTACATCCAGTTTTTCCCGCTTTGCTCTCATGTTAAAATCCTCCTTTTCGTAGTGGTCATTCTCTGACCTTTGTGTGCCATGAGTTACTTACTCATTTCGAATTATATTATACCATATTTTAAATTCTTTGTCAAATTATGTAAATTAAACTAATTATCACTCCCAATTTCAAATAAGCTGTCTAAAAAGGACGTTCCAAATGGGGCAATGAAAGTTACCAAAAATGGACGTCCCAATTGACATTATTTTCTTAATTCCATACCAGATTTAGCCAAATCTTCTATAATATTTTCCATAATAGAATTTATTTCTTCATCATTTAAAGTTCTGTTTTGGTCTCCGAAGGTCAATGAATAAGCTAAACTTCTCTTATTCTTATCTAAAATATTTTTGCCTTCATATAGGTCAAATAGTTTTATATCTAATAAAAGTTTTCCTGCTTTTTTCTTTATTTTTGTTTCTATATCTTTTGAAGTTATATTTTTGTCTACCAAAATAGATAAATCTTTTTTTACAACTGGGAATTTTGAAATTTCTTTAAATTTCATTTTTCCTACTTTTTTAGCTAGTAATTTGTCTAAATTTATTTCCATTACAAATACTTTTTCTTTTTCAATTTCCGGATGAATTCTTCCTACAATTCCTACAATATCATTATTTACCGAAATTTCTGCTGTTTGACCTGGATGAAATTCTTGAGGCATTTGCTTTGAAATAACAAAACTATACCTGTTAGCGTATCCTAAAAAGTCTAGTAGTTCTTCTGCTACACCTTTTATGTCAAAAAAGTCTACATCTTGGTTATACCCAATTTTGTTGTAATATTTTCCTGACATTAATACACATATTTTTTGGTCTTCTCCATATACTTCGCCTTTTTTATAAAAGCCTTTTCCAATTTCAAATAAGCATACATCTTTGTTTTCACGTGCTTTATTGTATTCATATATTTTGTATAATGATGGTATCATGCTATACCTTAAAGTATTTCTGTCTTCTGTAATTGGGTCTAATAGTTTTAATGGTTCAAATTTATCTACAGTAAATTTTCTTACTTCTTTATCATTTATTAAAATATAAGTTAAAGTTTCATTTAAACCTAAATCACTCATTTTATGTTCTATTCTTCTTATTGTTTTGTTTACAGAACCTTGCTTCATAGGAACTACAGGAAGCTTTCCTTGAATATTGTCTACTCCATAAATTCTGCCTATTTCTTCTACTAAATCCTCTTTTATAGAAATATCAATTCTTCTTGTTGGAACTGTAACTATAACTGATTTTTCTTTTGGTTTAGTTTCAAATTTTAATTTTTTAAATGTGTTTAATATATCTTCTTTTGAGATATTTGCTCCTAATACATCATTTATAAATTGATATTCTATTTCAATTTTCTTTTCTTGGTTTTTAGTTACATCATATTTAAACATTCCTTTAACTATTTTGGCATCAGCATATTTTTCAAGTAAATGGCATGCTCTTTCCATTGCCATATATGTTCTTGCAGGGTCTAGACCTTTTTCAAATCTATTACTTGCTTCACTTCTTAAAATTTTGTTTGAAGTTTTTCTAACCTTCACAGAGTCAAATATTGCAGCTTCTATTATTACATTTTTTGTTGTAGGTTCAACTTCTGTTGTAAGTCCTCCCATAACTCCTGCTAAACCAACTGTTTTCTTGCCATCTGTAATTACAATATCTTCTTTAGATAATTCTCTTTCTTGACCATCTAGAGTTGTTAATTTTTCTCCATCATTTGCCATTCTTACAACTATTTTATTTCCCAAGTTGTCATTATCATAAAAATGTAAAGGTTGCCCAAGTTCTAACATTACATAGTTACTTATATCAACTACATTGTTTATTGGTCTAATTCCTGATGCTATTAATCTATTTTTTATAAAGTCTGGACTTTCTTTTATTACAACATCTTTTGCTTTTCTTGTTAAAAATAATTTACAATTTTCTGTTTCTATTTCTGTTGTAAATTCTTTAGCTATATCTTCTCCTACTTCTTTATGAGTTAAATCAGGAGTTCTTACATCTTTATCATATATACTTGAAAGTTCATATGCCATACCTAAAATGCTAAGTAAATCTCCTCTGTTTGCTGTTAGGTCAAAATCTATAACTTCATCATTTAGTTTTAAAAATTCTATTGGATTTCCTCCAATAGGTGCATTTTCTGGAAGTTCACATATTCCATTTTTATCCGCTTCTGATAAAAACTTCTTTTCTATACCAATTTCATATAATGCGCATAACATTCCATTTGATTCTTGACCTCTTATAACACTTTTTTTAATAATTACTCCACCTGGAAGCTTAGCGCCATCTTGTGCTACAATTACTTTTAAACCTTCTCTTACATTTGGTGCACCACATACTATATTTAAAATCTTTGTTCCAATATCTACTTTGCATAAATGTAAATGGTCAGAGTCTGGGTGACTTTTACACTCTATAACTTTACCAATTATTAAATTTGTAGCGTCTACCAATTTTATAGCTGAATCATATTCATTTCCAACCCTTGTCATGTCTTCTGCAATTGTTGTTACATCTAAATCTTCTGGTATATCTACATAGTCTTTTACAAAATTTAAACTTAATTTCATGATTAAACCTCCTCATCCTTTCTGTCAAATTGATTTAAGAAACGTACATCATTGGTATACAAATATCTCATATCTGTAATACCATATCTAAACATAGCTAAACGGTCAATTCCTGTACCAAATGCAAATCCTCCATATTTTTCTGGGTCATATCCATTTATTTTAAGTACATTTGGATGCACAATACCAGACCCTAAAACTTCAATCCAGCCAGTTTGCTTACAAAGGTTGCAACCTTTGCCTCCACATTTAAAGCATGTTACATCTACCTCATAAGATGGTTCTGTAAATGGGAAATAGCTTGGTCTAAACCTTAAATCTAAATTTGCACCTATTATTTTTCTAACAAAAACTTCTAGTGTTCCTTTTAAATCTGCTAGTGATACATTTCTTTCTTTTTTATCAATTACTAAACCTTCTATTTGATTAAATTGATGAGAATGTGTTGCGTCATCTTCTCTACGATATGTTTTTCCACATGTAATCATTCTAATTGGTTCTTGATTTTTATTTGCAATCATTGTTCTTGCTTGAACCGCAGAAGTTTGAGTTCTAAGCAAGTAATTGTCTGTAATATAAAAACTATCTTGCATATCTCTTGCAGGATGACCTTCTGGTAAATTTAACCTTTTAAAACAGAACTCATCAGTTTCTAGTTCAGGTCCTTCTACTACATCATATCCCATAGATACAAATAAATCTTCCATGTCTTCTATTATTCTATTTAAAGGATGTATACTTCCTCTTTTTAATTTACTACTTGGAAGTGTAATATCAATTTTTTCTTTTTCTAATTTTTTGTTCATTTCATATTTTTTAAATTCTTCTTCTTTTTTAGAAATTAACTTTTCTAAAGTATCTCTTGCCTCATTTACAAGACTTCCGATAACAGGTCTTTCTTCTTCTGCAAGTTCTTTCATGCTTCTTAAAACAGATGTTAATTCACCTTTTTTTCCTAAAATTTTTACTTTTAATTCTTCAAGTGATTTTAAATCTGTAATTTTTTCAATTTCTTGTGCAGATTTCTTTTTGATTTCCTCAATTTTGCTTTTCATAAATAATCCTCCTTCTTTTAGTTAGGTGCTGTCCTTTTTTAGATATTATTCTAAAAAAAGTCCAAATAAAAAAAATCCACTTCGCCTAAGCTATTAGGACGAAATGGATTTGGTTTCGTGGTACCACCTAAATTTATTAGTTTTATTTTTTACTAACCTCATTACAGTTTTAACGGTTCAACCGCTTCTTCCTACTTTTATTTTTCAAAAGAAGACCTAAAAAGTGAAATTTGGGTATATCTTTGCAATGACTTCCAGCCAAGGTCATTTTCTCTATGGCAATTTTTAATATACTTACTTTGCTTTTTAATTGGCTTTTACATTATATGTATATATATTAACATATATTTTTTTCATTTGCAAGTATTTTTAATTTTTATTATATTCCTTGCATTTTTCTTCCAAAAATTCAAAATTACATAAATTATACTTTTGTCTAAGCTCCTGTTTTTTAGCTAAATTATATATTTTTAAAGCTTGTTTTTTTATTTTAAATATATGTTTATTACAATATTCATATTCTTTTTGTGTAAGTCCTCTGTATTTTATATCTGTTTCTAAACTAAATTTTTTTAATGTTATACATTCTATTGGACAAGGAAACATAAATGAAAATCTCAATGATGATAATATATTTTTATTTTCATCATATATAATAAATGAAGATAAATATTTATTTTTATTTGATGAAACTGGTACATAATAATTTGTGTTATTTATACTCAACACAACTCCACATAAAAATTTATCTCTATTATTATAATTTATATATGGAATTTTAGCATCAAATTTTCTTAAATAATCTGTGTATTCATTATCAATATCATAAAAATTAAGTTTCATAATCCTCCTAAAAAATGTTAGGAAGCTTGAAAGCTTCCTAGAATTATCGTCCTCACTTGGGTTAGGTGGAGGAACACCCGAATTATCGTCCTCACTTGGGTTAGGTGGAGGAACACCTGAATTATCGTCCTCACTTAGGTTAGGTGGAGGAACACCTGAATTATTTTGTAATCTATATGATTACTCTTTTATTATATTAATTTTATCACATTTTATTTACTTTTTCAAGTAATTTTGTATAATTATGTATACTTTTTCAACTTTTATGCTCTTGGATGTGCTTTTTTGTATATATCGTTTATTCCACCATTTTGAAATTGCATATATACTTGTGTTGATGAAATATCTGAATGTCCAAGCATTGCTTGAATTGATTTTAAGTCAGCACCATTTTGCAATAGATGTGTTGCAAATGAATGTCTTAAAGTGTGTGGTGTAATATCTTTTGTTATGTTTGCTTGTTCTTGGTAATATTTTATAATTTTCCAAAATCCTTGTCTTGTTAGTCTTCTACCATTTAAGTTAACAAATAAAGCATTTTCTTTTTCTGTTTTAACCAAAATATTACGTGCTTGTTCTATGTATTCTTTTAATGCATTAAGACACATTTTTCCTAAAGGTATCATCCTTTGTTTATTTGAATTTTTGCAAACTACTGTGCTTTCTTCTAAATTAACATCTTCTATATTTAAAGATATTATTTCTGTAACTCTCATTCCTGTAGCATATGCAAATTCTAACATTGCTTTATCTCTTATACCCTTTAAATCAACATCTTTTGGTTGCTCTAATAATAACTCAACTTCTTCTGATGTTAATATACTTGGTATCCTTTTTTCTATTTTTGGAGATTGTATATTTTCTGTTGGATCTTTTATATTCTTTTTATTTTTTACTTCATATTGATAAAACGCTCTAATTGATGCAATGTTTCTTGATATTGTTGATGGTTTTTTGTCTTGATTTTTTAAATAATCAATATAGTCTTTCATAGTTTGTTCTGTTACTTTGTTATACTTTATGTCATTCTTTACTAGGTATTGTTCAAATTGTTTTAAGTCTCTTTTATATGATTGAAGTGTATTATTTGATGCCCTTTTACTCACTTCAAGAAATTTAAAAAATTGTTTTAATTGTTTTTCCATTACTACTCTCCATCTTATATATTTTTTATGCAATATGTATTTACATAAGTATTGTATATGTTATATCAAACTAATCGAAAAAAGTAAATACTTTTTTCAAATTTTTCAAATTTTTTTATGATAATATTGTTATAGTTCATAGTTTGCAATCTAAAAATTTTATTAATTTATATATTTTATTCCAAATTTTAACAAAGATACAGAAATTTCATTTTCTACGATGCTTGATATAACTAAAATTCCAAGCATAATTATAGAAATTATAGTATGTCTTATTATTTCTATTTTTATATTTTCCTTTCTTCTATCATTTATTATTGATTTATATAACTTAATACTACTTACTCCCATTGTAAGAAGTGCAGGTATGAAAAATATATTTTGCAAAAATAAAGTTAAAATACAAAATAAAATGCTTTTTCCTGTACCCAAAGTAAGAGTTATTGCAGATATTGTATACCCCAAGCAAAAACCTCTATATAAAATAATTCCTAAAACTACTGGCATTCCGATTATAGTTGTCCCTGCAAACCATATAATAATTGCAAGCATAATATTACTTTTTACAGATGTTTTTATTAAATCTGTTTTATCTATATTTTCTATGTTTTTCATTTTCTCTATAAATTCTGTTATGTATGATGTTATAATATCTTGTTTATCTTCTTGACAATTATTAATAAACATTACACCAACAAATAAACCAATAATGCATATTAAAATAACCAGTATGTATTCTTTAGAATTGTTTTTTGAATATTCTATTATTGTATTTTTTATATTTGATACCCTTTTGTATTTTTTCATAAAAAATTTCATTCCTTTCTTGCTTATTTTGATTTCACACATAGGAATGAAAGCTATTTTACTTTCAAATAAAAATCTTCTCTATATGTTGCTTTATAAATAATGTTTATTCTTATAGAGAAGATTTTATTCATTTACTTTAATTTTAAATTATCATTTATTTTTCAATTAAAATTTACTATTTGCTAAACTGTTTTTTCTTTTGTTTCTAAAATTATTTTACCATATACTCCTCCACCACCAGAGTGGACTTTAGCATTTCCTTGTATACTTGACATTATATTGTTGGCAAGTTTTTCTCCTACCACGGCTTCTAGGTCATCTTTAGTTGTTTTGTGCAAAATATTCATTTCTGTTTGGAAATGATTTAATAGTTTTTCAATTGCTTTACCTCCAACCCCTGGTACAAAAGTAAGTGGTACTTGGTATATATATGGTGGTCTATTTTTAGGACTTTTGGTTTCTTTTTTATCTTTTATTAATTCAATTCTATCAAAAACTCCAAATGTTATATTTTGTCCTCCGCATATTGGGCAACTTGTTGCAGCTTCATCTATTTCTATTGACTTTTCACAATCTTCACAATAACTTCTATGGTATTTTCCAAGTTTTGGGTCTAACCCATAATTTGCAACAATTTTTCTTCCATCTTCATTTTTAAGTGCTTTTACTATTTCTTTAAAAGATATATCTTCTACCATCATTTTGTTGTATTCTCTTGCAATTTTAGGTAAAGAATGTGCATCTGAATTTGTTACAAATGTTTTATTTTCAAGCTCTGAAATTTGGTCAGCTAAAAATGTATCTGAACTTAAGCCTAATTCTATAGCAAATATTTTGTCATACTTTTCTTTGAATATATTTTTTAGTCTATCTGAACAGTTTCCATAATAGCTTTTATGAGGTGTAAAAACATGAGCTGGAATTAAAATTCCATTATATTTTTCTACCATATCTATTAGCTCATATCCAGATAAATCTGTTCTTTGGGTACTTAATGTAATATTTTTTAAATGTTTTGAAAGTTCGTTTGAAAAACCTTTTATATCTTTTAAATATGGAAAAAAGCACACATTATGTGCACTTCCTGTCTTTCCATTTCTTCCAATTTCTGAAGTTTCTACTTCACTTCCGAAGCAGTATGCAGACTTGCTCTTTATATATTATTCCACCATCTTTTAATTCATAAGCATCTCCTGTTTTTAAGAAGTTTTCTATATCTTCTATAACATAAGGTGATGCACAGTCAATTATTCCTGCAACTTGAATCCCTTTTCTGTTATAACACTCTTTTGCAATGTTGGTAAAATTCAAACTTCTTGCTCCTGTTATTTTGACAGGTTTTCCATTTTCTGATCTTCCGGATATGAATATGTAAGTCTGCAAATATTTCGTACATTTTAATTTTCGTTCCCTTCTTCTATTTTGTATTTTGATTTATGACTTAGAACTTTTTTTGCAGTATCATCACTAAATAAAGCTCTATTCATTTTTTTGTTAGTTTCTGCTAAATCTTTCATCTTCTCCATATCATTTTTTATAGGAGATTTTGGTATATTTTCGGTTTGCAACATTAATTTTGCTCTATTTCTCATGTTTTTATTAATAGCCTCATTTATTTTTTCTGTATATCTATTTGATATCGTTGCAATATATGTTTTTACATTTGCTTCTTTATTATGCAAATGCACTAATTTTTTTATTATTGGTACCTCAATTGTTTCTTTTATTGTTATTTTTTCTAATTCTTTTACAAATTCTATAAATAAATCTAAATATCTATTGTCTGTGTATTTCAAATTTCTTTCTTTTATTACAACTAATGCTTCTTCTGGAGTAAACGCATCTCTTTCTACTCTGTTTAAAATTAAACCTGTAAATTGATCTACTACCTCTAATATATCACTTTCTTTTTCTCTAGGAGTACTACCACTGTAGCGATTTACCTCTTCACATATTTTACAAAAATGTTTATTAAAGCCTAATGTAGCTAAATATTCAGCTCCTTCTTTAGCATATGTCTCCAGTTTTCCAATTTTTTGAGCATTCTCTATTTTTCTGCAGTTACATAAAAGCATAGCTGTTAGAACTAAATTTTCATCTACATCTATACTTGCATATTCTATAAAAAGTTTAGCTATTTCGGTTTTTAAAACAATTGATTTATCAAAGAATATTCCTGTTTTTTTAGATAAATAATATGCAATTAACATTTTTTGAGCAAAATCTTTTTCTTCTAAAATATATGTTGCGAAATCTTCCATTTTTTCCTCCTTTGTTCCGTTGGAACCGGTTCTTTTTGGTACATGTCCCATGGGGACCGGTTCTTTTTTGTGCATGTACAATTGGAACCGGTTCTTTTTGGTACAATTTTATTATATTTCATATTTCGACAAATAGCAAGTACTTTTTTGAAATTTTTTTTATATTTAAAAAGTTTGAATTTTTAGTTAAAAAAGTTCAAAAATAATAAAATTTAATTAAAGTGCGCTGGAGTGCTTTTGAAGCTAGAAATTCTTACTTTTTTTATGGAAAAAGTTCAAGCTAGTCTTGAAAAAGAGCCATAAAAAAAGGTTAGAATTTCTGCAAAAAAGTAAAGGACAAAGCATTTTAATTAAATTTTATTTTTTTGAACTCATAAACTGTTAATTGTAATATTAAATTACAATATCTCTTTTTAATGTATTATTCTTTATATTTCCAATACCAATAAATTGGTCACTTTCATTATAAATTCTATATATTCCATCTTCATTTATATTGCAAATTTTTACACCATTTAAAAAATTCTTTAATTTAATATTATCTAATTTGATTTTAGGTCTATTCTCAAAAAATTTTTCTATTGTAATAAAATAATGATTTATATTTTTTTCATTTTCTAAAATATCTTGTATTTTTATTGCTTGGTCTATGTAGAAATCTCCTACTTTAGTTCTTTGAAGTTCTTTCATATATCCTACAGTTTCTAGTTTTAAAGCAATATCTTCTGATAAAGTCCTAATATATGTTCCTTTTGAACAACTAACTTTATACTTAATTTCTTGTTCTTTTTGTGAAACCGATATTAGCTCTATATTATATATTTCAACCTCTCTTGGTTTAACTTCTATATTTTGCCCTTTTCTTGCATATTCATAAAGCTTTTTACCATTAACTTTTATTGCTGAATACATTGGAGGAGTTTGCATATATTTTCCACCAAAGCTTTGTAAAACATTTTCAATATTTTCTTTTTGTAACATTTTATTATTTACACTTTTTTCTTCAATTATGTCTCCTTCAGAATCTCCTGTACTTCTTTTTTCTCCCAATTTTATTGTTGCAATATATTCTTTATCATGATTTATAAGATATTTAGAAATCAAGGTTCCTTTTCCTATAAGTATAGGCAAAACTCCTGTTGCTAATGGGTCTAATGTTCCTGTGTGTCCTACTTTTTCATGAAATATTCCTTTTAATTTTTGTACAATATCATTTGATGTCCAGCCTTTTTCTTTATCTATAATTATAATTCCATTCATAATTTTTAATTTCCTTTATCTATTTTCATATATGTCAAAAATTGCATTTTCCATAATCATTTTTTTATATGTTAAAAAAGCATGTCCCCAATGGCAATAATAGTTGTAAAAAAGGACGTCCCAATTGACACGCCCCTATAATTGTTTTTTTACCTCAGTTATTACCTTTTCTTTAATTTGCTCTATTGTTCCCTTTACAGTTGCAGCTGCAGCTTTTTGGTGTCCTCCACCGCCTAGCATTATGGCAATATTAGATACATCAACATAATCTTGTGATCTTAATGATACTTTATAACAATTATTTTTTGTTGCATGTATGAATATTGAAACTTCAACATTTTCTACATTTCTTCCTATTTCTACTATTCCCTCATGGTCTCCTTGCATAGCATTGGCTTCTTCTAAATCTTTTTCTGTAATGTATGTAAATGCTATCTTTCCATTTTCTAAAAATTCTATTCTATTCATTGCTCTTTTTTGAAGCTCAAAACTAGCTTTATTTTTTACATGTAATCCTTTTCTAAATATTTCAGAAATATTTACTCCTAGTCTCATTATTTCTGCTGCAAATTCAAAAGTTTCATAAGTTGTATTATGTGAAAATCCACCTGTGTCTGTTATAATACCTGTCATTATACATTCTCCAATTTCTTTTGTAAGTTCTATTTCAAAATATTCAAACATTCCAATTAAAATTTGACAACATGCTGGTGCAACTGGATTTATAAAATTAATATCTCCAAACATTGTGTTACTGCCATGATGGTCTATTACAATTTTTTTACTTGCGTTTTCAAAATATTCTTCATATCCTTTTAAAATCTTGCTATCTGCACAATCTAGTGCTATAGCCAAGTCATATTTTTCAATATTTGAAGTTGTTTTTATGTTTTCAATTTCAGGTAAAAAGATAAAATTTTTTGAATATTCAGGGATAATTACATCCGGATTTTTACCTAAACTTTCTAAGGCAAGCTTAAATGCAATAGAACTACCTATTGCATCTCCATCTGGTCCATCATGAGTTAAAATTACAATTTTGTTGGCTTTTTTTATTTCTTCTAATATTGTATCTAAAGTCATTTTTCGTTCCTATATTAGTATATTTTTAACTAATCCTTTCTCTATTTTTAATACTATTATAAACCTTTTTATTCATTAAAAAGATTATTTGTCATCCTTAGGCATTATTTCTTTTAAAATATTTTCAATTTTTGAACCATATTCCATAGATTCATCTATTTCAAAAGTAAGCTCAGGAGTATATCTTAAGTTTACACTTTTTGCAATTTCTGTTCTAATGAAACCACTTGCATTTTTTATTCCTTCTAAAGTATTTTTTTTGCTTTTTGAATTTATTAAACTTATATATACTCTGGCATACCTTAAATCTGATGAAGTTTTTACTTTAGTTACACTTATAATTCCTGTTATATTAGGATTTTTTAATTTTTGGTCAATTACTAAACTAATTTCTTTTCTTAATTCTTCATTTACCTTATCCATACGGTTTGTATTTTTTCTTTGCACAATAAAAATCCTCCTACCTCTTTATTTCTTTCATTATAAATGCCTCTATTATATCTCCTTCTTTTATATCATTATATTTTTCTAATTGTAAACCACATTCAAAATCTTTTTGAACTTCTTTAACATCTTCTTTGAAACGTTTTAGAGATATAAGTTTTCCTTCATGAATAACTACATCATCACGAATTACTCTTACTCCGGCATTTCTTTCTATTTTTCCTGTTAGAACCATTGCACCACCAACAGTACCAACATTTGATATTTTGAAAATTTGTCTAATTTCTGCAGTACCTATTAATTCTTCTTCAAATTTAGGGTCAAGCATTCCTTTCATTGCAGCTTCTACATCATCAATTACTTGATATATTACAGAATATTGTTTTATTTCTACTTCGTCTCTTTCAGCAGCTTCTTTAGCTGAAACAACTGGTCTTACATTAAATGCTATAATTATTGCATTTGAAACTTTAGCTAAAGTTACATCTGATTCTGTAACAGCTCCTGCTGCACTGTGGATAACTTTTACAACAACTTCTTCGTTTGTAAGTTTTTCTAATGATTGTTTTAAAGCTTCTACAGAACCTTGTACATCTGCTTTTACTATTAAGTTTAATTGTTTTAGTTTTCCTTCTTCCATTTGGTTGAATAAGTTGTTTAAAGTTACATTTGATACTTGATTTATTGATTTTTCTCTCTCTTGGCGTCTTCTTCTTTCTATTAAGTGTTTTGCAACTTTTTCGTCTGTAACTTCATAGAACGTATCTCCTGCTTGAGGTACTTCTGTTAATCCCATTATTTCAACAGGTGTAGATGGTCCAGCTGATTTTACTTTTTTACCTTTATCATTTACCATTGAACGAATTCTACCAATTGCTGTTCCAACAACTACTGTATCTCCAACATCTAAAGTTCCTCTTTGTACTAAAACAGAGGCAATAGTTCCTTTGTTTTTGTCTAATCTTGCTTCTATTACAGCACCTTTTGCTTGTTTATTTGGATTTGCTTTTAGTTCTAGCATATCTGCTTGTAATAACACCATTTCTAAAAGTCCATCTATATTAATGTTATTTTTAGCAGATATTTCAACAAATATTGTGTCCCCACCCCATTCTTCTGGAACTAATTCATATTGCATTAATTCTTCTTTTACTCTTTGAGGATTACTATCTGGTAAGTCTATTTTGTTTATTGCAACTATAATTGGAATTCCTGCTGATTTTGCATGGTTTATTGCCTCGATTGTTTGTGGCATTACACCATCATTTGCTGCAACAACTAATATTGCAATATCTGTTATTTGAGCACCTCTTGCTCTCATTTGAGTAAATGCTTCATGTCCAGGTGTATCTAAGAATGTGATTTCTCTATCATTTATTTTTACTTTGTATGCACCTATTGCTTGTGTGATTCCTCCCGCTTCTCCACTTATTACATTTGTTTTTCTAATAACATCAAGTAAAGATGTTTTTCCGTGGTCAACGTGACCCATAACAACTACAACTGGTGGACGTGGTACTAAATCTTCTTCTTTATCTTCTGATTCGTCAAATAATATGTCTTCTTCTTTAACCTCTTCTTTTTTATTAGCTGTTACACCAAATTCAGAAGCTACTAAAAACGCTGTATCAAAATCTAAGTCATTGTTTAATGTTGCCATTATTCCAAGTGCCATAAGCTTCATTATAACTTCGCCAGATGTTTTCTTTAATTCTGAAGCTAAGTCTTTAACACTAATAGATTCTGGTATTGTAATTTCTGTAAGTTTAAAGATTTTTTGTTTTGTACGTTCTTCTCCTGCTTTTTGTGCCTTTTTCTTTCCTTTTCTTCCTCTACCTGTTGTTAAATCATAGTAATCTAACATGCTGTCTTCTTGGTCTTCAAACATGTTTGATAAATTATTTCTTTGTTTTAAAGTATTTAATTTCTTTTCATTTATAGAATAATCGCCTTGATTTTTTCTATTATTTTTCTTTTTGTTAGGTCTTGTTTCATCAAACTTATTGTTATTTTTTTGCTTATCTATGTTTCTGTTATATTCACGAGCACTTTTTTCTTCTAGATTTACGTCAACTGACATAATATCTTTTATATTTTTTTCAATTCCCTTTTCATCTAATGGACGTTTATTATTGAATCTATTATTGTTATTATAACCATTTCTTCCATTTTGATTATTATTTCTATAATTTGAGTTTTGATTATTGTGTTGTCTATCTTTTTGCCAATTTCTTTCTCCACTGTTGTTTTGATTTCTATCTTCCCTTTTTTGGAAATTATTTCTATTTTCACTATTTTGCTTTTGGTTATTTTGATTATTTTGATTTTGTTTATATTGATTTTGCTTGTATTGATTTTGTTTATAGCCATCTTTTCTTTTTGCTTGATAATTATTTTCATCTATATTTGACTTATTTTTCATATCTTGTGTCTGATTTTCTACAGAAGGACTTTCTTTTTTAGCTTCATCTTTTTGTGGTTCATTTACTTGAACATCTTTCTTTTCTTTAACCACTGCTTCTTCTTGTTTGGTCTCTTCTTGTTTAGGTTTATTTAATCCAAATAACTCACTTACAGTTAAAGGCTTTTCGACTTTATTTCTGTAAACAATATTGTAATCTTTTTTCTGGTTTCTTTGTACAAAAGGTGTTTTGTTGTCTTTACTTCTTTCTTCTTTTACTTTTTCTGTTTTATTTTCTTCTTGTATAATAACCTCTCTCCTAATTATTACTGGATTATCATTTTTTACATTGGTTTCTTTTTTTACTTTTTTACTTTCTTTTTTTACATCATCTTTTTTGTTTTCTTTCTTTTCTTTTTTTACATCATCTTTAATATCTGCTTTCTTATCAGCCTTTTTGTTGTCTTTCTTCTTATTTTCTTTTTTTGCAGAATCTTCTTTAACCTTTTTTGCTGAATCTTCTTTTACTTTTTTGTTTGAGTCTTCTTTAACTTTTTTACCAAATTTTCCTCTTAAAAGCTCTACATCTTTGTCTTCAATACTACTTAAATGACTTTTTATATCAATACCTAAAATTTTAGCTTCATCTAATAATTCTTTACTAGGTATATCCATTTCCTTTGCAAGTTCATATACTTTCATCTTACCCATTAATCTCACCTCCACTAATAAATTTTCTTAAATTTTCATATATACTCTCATCAATTTCCATTTCAAATATTTTTGACATCCTTTTATTTTTAATTGCTTTATTTAAGCACTCTTCATTTTTACAAATATATGTACCTCTACCTTCTAATTTTCCTTTAGGGTCCACATTTATTTCTCCATCTTTATTTTTTACAATTCTTATTAAATCTTTTTTGTCCTTTTTTTGATTACATCCTATACAGGTTCTTTGTGGTAATCTTTTCAAATTTCATCTTCTCCTTTACTCTGTTCTTCTAGCATTTTTCTAAATTGGCTTTCAGATTTTATATCTATTTTCCAATTTGTAAGTTTTGCAGCTAATCTTGCATTTTGTCCTGCTTTACCTATAGCTAGTGATAATTGGTCATCTTGAACAATTACTTGAGCAAATTTTTCTTCTTCTTTTATATCTACTGCCATTATTTTTGCAGGAAGTAATGCTGCTGCTATATAGATTGATATATCTGGATTCCATTCAATTACATCAATTTTTTCTCCATTTAATTCATTTATAACATTTTGAATTCTTATTCCTCTTTGACCTACACAAGAACCTACTGGATCTATATTTGGATCTTCTGAATATACTGCAACTTTACTTCTTTTTCCCGGGTCACGTGATACGCTCTTAATTTCTATTACTCCTTCATATATTTCTGGAATTTCAAACTCTAAAAGTTTTCTTACAAAATCTGGACGAGTTCTTGAAACTATTACCTGTGGTGAACCTTTTTCTCCTTTTTCTACATCTACAACATATGCCTTAATTTTGCTGTTTACACTATAATTTTCTGTAGGTATTTGTTCTTTTAAAGGCATTACTCCTTCAAGTTTTCCAAGGTCCATTACAACTATTCCTTTATCTGCTTTTTGTATTGGTCCGTGAAACTATCTCTCCTTTTTTGTCACTATATTCTGTATACATTATTTCTCTTTCTGCTTCTCTAATTTTTTGAACAATAACTTGTTTTGCAGTTTGTGCTGCAATTCTTCCGAAATTTTTTGGAACAATTTCTATTTCTACATTGTCTCCTACTTCTACTGTTCTCTTAACTTTTTTGGCTTCTTTTAAACCAATTTCTTTTATGTTATCTTTTACTTCTTCTACAACTTCTTTTATAGAATATACAGATGTTGCTCCAGTTTTTTCGTCCATTACAACTTTAACATTTTCTTGTGAATCAAAGTTTCTTTTATA
Source organism: uncultured Clostridia bacterium (assembly GCA_947632745.1). Taxonomy (GTDB): domain Bacteria; phylum Bacillota; class Clostridia; order TANB77; family CAG-508; genus CAG-269. Next base: position 16,702 of record CANRQH010000015.1, read on the forward strand.
TGCTGTTACTAATGCTGTTTCTATAGACTCTAGTAAATACTCCTTTTTTATTCCTTTTTCTTTTTCTAAATCTTCTAATGCTTGTATTAATTCTTTATTATCAATAGCTTTCATTTTTTTCTTATCATCCTTTCTAATTTATTTTATCTTTTTATAAACACTTTAAATTTTTTATAGCTAATCTTGATATACTGTTTTTACTTGAGAAATATTTTGCCTTTCAATTTTTATTTTTTCTTTTACTTCTATTTCTAAAAACTCGTCTGTAACTTGACTTAAAATTCCTTCATAGCTTTTATTTCCATTTTCATCTTTTTTGAACAATTTTATTGAAACTCTCTCTCCAATGTATTTTTTTAGTTGCCAATCTTTTCTTAAAAGCCTTTCTATTCCTGGTGAGGAAACCTCTAATAAATATTGTTCTTGTATTAAATCTGCTTCATCTAATATGTCTTTTATTTCGTTATTGACTTTTTCACAGTCATCAAGTGTTATTCCTTTTTCGTTATCAATTACTATTCTTAATATTAAGTCTTGACCTTCTTTTAAATATAATACGTCAAATAATTCGTAACCTATATTTTCTATTTTTTTCTTTACTAGGCTTTCTACCTTTTCTTCTATTTTGGACAACTTTTACCTCCTAAAACTAAGATTTAAGAGCGGGATTTTTGTTCCCGCTCTTTCTCTCTATTTTTATGTCTTTTATATTATACCCTATTTTTACCATAATTGCAAGCTTTTTTTGAAAATTAAAGATTAAATTATTAAAGTTTATATTTATATATTTTTCCGTTATCCCCATTTAAGAAAATGTAATTCGCTTTGCTCAAACATTTTCTAAAACGGTCACCTTGGGTTTCACTTCAAAATATATAAATATAAACTTACTATTTTTACTCATTACTTTCTATATATTCGTATTCACTAAGATTTGGCATTTGAACATCTTCATCTGTTACATCATCAAATGTGTATTTTAAAGTTCTTTCAAGTCCACTATTACTCTCAAATAAAACTAACCCTGTTTCTTTATCAATTTTTTCTTTGATATCAAACAATGTTATATAATAACATTGTTTATCATCATATTTTGTTGGAACTATGAATAATAATGGATGTGCTGCCATCATAATTC
>CANRQH010000016.1 GCA_947632745.1 uncultured Clostridia bacterium
TGTTGCTTCCATATCTAAACAATTCTCATTTTTAAATGATTTAAAATTTTTAAAACTAAATTTTATTAACATTTTTTCATCTCCTATATTAGTATTATATGCCAAAACAAAAAAAATATCAATATTTTTTGAGATTTTTTCTCAAAATTATTGATATTTTTGTTTTTGTTTGCAATAAATTTTTACATTATATATCATATATAATGTAAATTTAAAAAAGGAACTGCCCAAAACATAAATTTTCTGGACAGTCCTCTTTAGTATTTTAATTTGTTATCCATTTTACTAGGTTTAAGTTTTCACTATCTAGTAACATCTCATGTGTTGGCATTACTCTAAATGTATAGCCATAGTTTCCTCCTGAAGATAATGCTACCTTTGCTTTATATGTGTATCTGTTATATTCTTGTTCTTCTTTTTCTAATTCCATTGGAACAACCTTTACTTCTTCTACTCGACCATCATCTGAAATTCTTCCGCAATATACTTCTACTCTTATATCTGTTTTACGTAAATTTGGTAAAGTCACTTTACATCTTACCTCTATTGATTGTCCAGCATCTATTTTTATATTTTCAGGGTTTTCTTCTTGTTCTATTGATATATTATCCCAGTTTGTTTTTATATGTTTTTTCCATGTACTGTACTCAATTGCCTTTTCTAATTCTGAGAAGTTTTTATCGTATAAGTTAATTAGTGGCATATATAATTTTTCAGTATAATCTACAAGCATTCTTGCTGTACTGTATTTTCCACCTGTTGTTATAATTGATTGTTTCATTATTTCCATCCATTCTTCAGATGGCTCTTTTTCAGATGGTCTATTAAAGAATATTGGTATTATTTTATTTTCTAAAGTTTTGTATATACTATCACTATCTGCTATATCTTGTTCATTATAAGATGAATATTCGTCATTTGTTCCTATTGACCATCCATTTGTTTGATCATATCCTTCTGCCCACCATCCATCTAACACACTGAAGTTTATTACACCATTTACTGAAGCTTTTTGTCCTGATGTTCCAGAAGCTTCCATTGGTCTACGTGGATTATTTAACCATACATCTACACCACTTACTAAATATCTTGACATTGCTATATTGTAGTTTTCTAGTAAGAATATTTTTCCTCTAAATTGAGGTTTCATAGATATTTCATGAATATATTTTATTAAGTCTTGTCCTTCTTTGTCTGCTGGATGTGCTTTTCCTGCAAATACAAGTTTTACAGGATGTTCTTTATCATTTAAAATTTCTGTAATTCTTTCTAAGTCATTAAATATTAAAGTTGCTCTTTTATATGTTGCAAATCTTCTTGCAAAACCTATAATTAAATCTTTTGAAGAAAGCGAACCTACTATTTCTCGTACTTCTTCATAGCTTACACCTGATCTTCTTAATCTATTTGTTGTATTTTCTTTTATTAATTCTATTAATTTATCTTTTCTATCTAAGTGAGCATTCCATAATTCATTATTTGGAATATTTCTTATTCTTTTCCATGTTTCGTCTAAATATATTTTATCTTGCCAATATGGATTAGTTGGCGAAGTTAAATATTTATTGTATAGTTCTTTTAAATTGCTTGCAAGCCATGAGCATGTATGAATTCCATTTGTTACATATGTAATAGGTGATTCATTTGCTGCTATATTTGGCCATACTTCTCCAAATAATTCTCTTGAAACTGCTCCATGAAGCTTACTTACTCCGTTTTTCTTTCCTGCAATTTTTAATGCAAATATTCCCATATTAAATCCTGGTTCTAACTCTTCGCATGGTCTCATTCCAAGTTTTAAAAATTCTTCTCTATCTATTCCAAGTTTGGTCCAAAATTCTTTAAAATATTTTTCTACTAATTCTATAGGAAATATATCATTTCCAGCAGGTACTGGAGTATGTGTTGTAAACACTGTTCTTGAACTTACTATGTCTTTTGCAATATCAAATGCTACTTGCTTTTCTTCTATTGTTTCTTGCATTAATTGTAAAGTTAAAAACGCAGAATGCCCTTCGTTCATATGGTAAATTGTAGGTTTTAATCCAAGAGTTTTAAGAAGTTTTGCACCTGCCATACCTAAAACTATTTCTTGGCGTATTCTCATGTCTTGATCTCCACCATATAGTCTTAATGTTATTTCTCTATCTTCTAGATTGTTTTCTTCTATATCTGAATCTAGTAAGTATAGATTCACTCTTCCTACGTTTATTTTCCATACTTTTAAATGTACTTTTCTTCTTTGTATTTTTACATCTATTAATATATCTTTATCATTCTCATCTTTTACTGGATGTATTGGTAAATTTTCTAGCTCTATATTATTATATTCTGATTTTTGAATGCCATATCCTTCTATTTTTTGATGAAAATATCCGTTTTTATATAATAATCCTACTCCAACTAGTGGAATTCCTAAATCACTAGCAGATTTTAAGTGGTCACCTGATAAAATTCCAAGCCCTCCTGAATATATTGGTATTGTTTCATCTAAACCATATTCAGCTGAAAAATATGCAATTAGGTCATTTTTGTTTTCTGAATGTTTTTTATTAAACCATGTATCTTTACTTGTCATATAATCTTCATAATTTTTTAGTACTTTTTCGTATTCTTTTACAAAGCTAGAATCTTTTGCTGCTTTTTCTAATCTTTCTTGTGATACACGTTTTAAGAATTTTACAGGGTTTTTACCTACTGTTTCCCATAGGTCTTTGTCCATTTTTTTAAGCAATTTTAAATATTCTGAATTCCAACTCCACCATAAGTTGTTTGCTATTTCGTCTAATTTATTTATATTTTTAGGCATTTGTGGTTTTACTGTTATTTTATTAAATACGTACATTTTTCGTTATCCTCCTTGGTATATTTTTCTATTTTTCCTTTTTTATTATCTATTAAAATATGTTTTTTGTCAAGAATATTTATTTATTTATTTATTCTACTTCTTTTTCTGGTATATAAATATTTTTAGCTACAATATCAACACCAATTACATTCATTGCAGTTAAATTTTCAATTTCTTTTGTTATTTTACTTTTAAATTCTTTTAAACTTGTCTGTATGTTATATCCATACACTACAGAAACTTCTAAATATATTAATACACCTTCTCCATAATTTTGCACTCTTGATTTTAGTACTTTATATATTTCAGGCATTCTATTTACTTGGTATTCTGCAATTTGTCTAAATACTGAATCAGAAATTGTAAAATTTCCCATATAACTAAATGTAGGTCTTATTATTGATTTTTCTGATATATATGGTTTTTCTCCCCTTCCCTTTGATTTGAATATTTGAAGTGGGTCTAAAAGGTAACCTGAAAAATCTTTTTTTATTTCAAAAGTTGGAACAGGTATTACATGTTTTCCTTCTGTTACTCTTATCCTTCTTGCCGTTTGCATTTCTTCATCTGTTGCAACTTGCTTTATATAAATTGTTTCTTGAATTTCAGGTAACCCAAGATTTTCTGCTATTTTTTCTACCATTCCATCTGATGTTCCTAAAATAAGTATTGAATCAACTTTGTATTTTTTTAATGCATTTTGTATTATCTTTTTTTCTTCATCATGTAAAAATAGTGCTTTTTTTACTGTTTCTATTTTTGTTGAGGCTTTTTTTGCAGATTCTCCAGCTATTACCTGATTGTCATTTATTAATAATCCATCATCTATTATAAAATGTACATCTTTTTCTCCTGCAACCATTTGTGCTCTATAACTTTTACCTGTACCAGATGGTCCAACAAATGCATATACTTTTATGTTTTTAAACATTTCTTTTTCCTCTCTATTTTTTATTTTTTCTCTACTAACATAACATTGTATATATTATTATGATATTTTGTATCAAATCTCTTTGTTTCACTTATAATATTTATATTTTCCTTTGGAATTTTATCATATAATTCCATACTTTCTGGCATTATAATCCATATTCTACCTTCATAATTATTTAAAAAATCCCAATCTCTTACAGTTGTCATTTGTGGTCCATATGCTTTATATGCTTCTTCTATACCCCAACCTTCAAGGTTAAGAAAATATTGTTTGTATTGTGTATATTTTGCAGCACAAACTCCTCCAACTCCAAATCCACTTCCAACATTTGAATATATAATTATATCATCATCTTTTATTTCTTTATCTATGTAGTCAAATACTTCTTTATTTGATGTATCATAATTTATTTTAACATTTTCTACAGTTCCAATTATACCTAATATTAAAGTAACCCCACATATTAAACCAGTAATTATTTTATTTTTTTCTTTAGCTAATATAAAAGCTAATGTAAATATATACAAACCTGTAACTACCAACAAATATCTTGCATATAATATTGGCATTTTAATAGAAATTATAGCAATTGCTAATATTACACCTAAATATATAGCTAAACTAAAAATAGCAGGTTTACTTTCTTTTCTAAGTTTTACCATTTTATATATTGTGTAAATTGTAACAATTATTGAAATAATTGAAGCAATTGTGGCTTCTATTTTACCTAAATCTAAGTTTCTACTAAATTGTAAACTTAATATTTGCATTGTAGTATTTATAAAACTTACTTCAATCCAAAATCCTGAATTTACATGTTGAAGCTGTGTTACAAAATAAATTAACCATGGAATATATAATAAAATTTGTATTAAAGCTACAACAAGAAAATATATTAAAGCTTTTTTATCATTTTTTCTATTTTTAATTACATAAATTAGTAGTATTAAGTTTATTAATCCAGCTGAAACAAGGGCATAATAGTGAATATAGCATGAACATATACTAAATATACCAAATAAAATTAAATTTTTATTTCTTGATTTTTCGTCTTTGTTTAATATTGATTTATAAAATCTATAAGCATAAATTGCCATCAATGTAACAATTAAACACGCCCATGAGTACATTCTTATTTCTTGTGCATATGTACTCATTATAGGTAGAAAATAAGCAAAATACGAAAATAATATTCCTGTTTTTTCTCCAAAGTCTTTTCTTATATGTGTAAATCCAATAATTCCAAGTAATATAGTTCCAAATACCGAAAGTACTCTGTATATTATAATATTGCTACCAAAAATCATATTAACAATATGTAATATCCAATAGTATAATGCAGGATGTACGTCATTTCCTGTTATTTTCCAAATATCTATAAAACTTTTGTCAGCTATTGCGACTGAATAACTTTCGTCAAACCACATATTGCTATGAATTGCTGGAATAAGAATAAATATAGATCCTAATATAATTATTGCTATATGTATTAACTTAAATATTTTTTCTTTTTTCATAATAAAAATTTTCCTTTTTAAAATATAAGCGCGATTTGAATTTTTTAAAACAAATCGCGCCAAATGCTGATTATTTTTAGAATTTCTAAGCTATTTCTTTTATCTTAACACTACGCATATGTTCGATTTTTTCCCATTTAACATCTTGTTTAAATAAACATTTAAAGTTTATTAAAAGCCATGAACCCATAAATAGTGGGTAATATAATGTCCATTTAAGCATAGGTTTTATTGGTTTCTTTTCTATATACATAGTAAATATTGCTGTAAGCACTGGTAAGAAAAATGTTGGTATAATAAATTTTACTATATTTGCTATTAATTGAGCTGTTGTCATTGAGTCTAATAAGTATATTGCAAAATTTGATAATAGTAAAATCATTGTTAATACAAACATTGGAACACTTCCAACAATATATAGTAACCCGTCAAAGTTCATTATTGTTTTATGCTTTTTAACAGCTAGTGCTAAATCTTTAGTGTATGTTTTCATACATTGAATATGTCCCACTGTCCATCTACTTCTTTGTTTCCAAGAAGCTTTAAATTCTTCTGGTTGTTCATCATATACTATTGCATCTGTTGCCCAACCTAATTTTTTTCCGTTTATTATTTGTTTTAGTGAGAATTCTATGTCTTCAGTTAATGTTACTGTGTCCCATCCTTTTTCTTTCACTAAATCAAACTTTACCATAAACCCTGTTCCATTTAGTAATGGTGATAATCCAACATTGTATCTTGCTAAATGGTAAAATCTGTGCATTGTCCAGTAGAAAAATGCATATCCTGCTGAAACCCAACTTTCTGATGGATTTTTTATATCTTTATATCCTTGAACGACTTCTTCTCCTTGGCATAATTTTCTATTCATTACTTTTATAAAGTTTTTGTCTACAATGTTGTCTGCATCAAAAACTAAAAATGCATCATAATCTGCGTTTTCTTCTATCTTTTGTTTTAAAAACCAATTTAAAGCATAGCCTTTTGTTTTTCTAGCTTCATCAAATCTTTTATAAACTATTGCTCCCGCTTCTTTGGCAATTAAAGCAGTATTATCTGTACAATTATCTGCTATTACATATATGTCGTATAAATCTTTGTCATAATCTTGACATTTAAGACTTTCTATTAAATTTCCTATTACCTTTTCTTCATTGTGTGCAGGTATTATTGCCATAAACTTATGCTTTTTATTTTTTATTAAATCTTTTTCTTTAAATTTTATTAGCGAACACAAGCTTATTGCCAATTGATATATCCAAAATACTATTAAAATATATACTAAGGCTTGCCTTAATAAATATAAATATTCCATTTATTTTTTCCTCTCTATATTATATTTATGTATGCATATACAATATTATACTATTAATTAGAAAATTTTGCAATATTTTATAGAAATTTTTTCCATACTATATTTATATCTATTGTCATTCACGGTTTGCAGGCTTAAAATAAATAAAATTTTCATAAAAACGCTGGAGTGCTTTGAAGCTAGAAATTCTTACATTTTTTATGGAAAGAGTTCAAGCTTGCCTTGGAAGGGTGCCATAAAAAATGGATAGAATTTCTGCAAAAAGTAATGGACAAAGTTTTTATGAAAATTTTATTTATTTTTAGCCTGTAAATGGTGAACTGTAATTATATTATTATATATAATTTCTATTCACAACATTCATAACTTGAACATTCAGATTCATCTGGATTAGCTGTGTGAACATTTTCCTTTGGTGTTACTATTATAGCATCTAATTCACAAAGTTGTTTTTGTCCATTATTATATTTGCAACTTTCTACTGTACAATTAATTTTTTGTTTATTATCCATCTTGGTAATACCTCCCATTCTTTTTGCAATTTCTTGCTTTTTTTATTATGTTTCTTTTTAAAATTTATATTCTAATTTTGATTTAATGGCATTTTTTTCATTTTAAAAATTACCATTAATTTGTAACATTTTTTTCACAATATTTTCACAAATCTGTTGTAATATAATATAAAAATTATTATAATACTAAATGGAGGTTATTTTTATGAATCAAAATGATGAATTTAAAAACGTAATTAATACTAATAAAAGCTATAACAAAACTTTTAAACAAAATTTTGCAGTTCCATTTTTAAGTGGAGCTTTAGGTTGTGCATTAGTTATTCGGAACCTGTTTTGGAGTTCCAAGCATTAAAACTAAACTTATTGGAGGAACAAAAAGCTCTATACAAGCAACAAATACATCTACAAATACAGGAATAGTAAATAACGATTTAATATCGCTTTCAAAATATTCAGATACATCAGTTTATGCTGCAAGTAAAATCTTGCCATCAATTGTTGGAATTTCTATTACTTATAATGTAACAAGTTCAAATCCATTTTTTAGTATGTTTGGTGGAGGAGGAACATCTGAAGCACAAGCGACAGGTTCTGGAATAATTATTAGTGAAGATGGTTATATTGTTACAAATAACCATGTGGTAGATTCTTCTTCAGAGTCAACATACTACGACATTTCTGAAGCAACATCTTTAAAAGTTACTCTATATGGAGATGATACACAATATGATGCTAAAGTTGTAGGAAAAGATGCACAAACAGATTTAGCTGTTTTAAAAATTGATAAAACCGACTTAACAGCTGCTGAATTTGCAGATTCTGATTCTTTAAAAGTAGGTGAATTTGCAATGGCTGTTGGAAATCCATTAGATTTAGGAACAACTATCACTTGTGGCGTTATAAGTGCTTTAAATAGAGAAGTACAAGATACTGAGGGAGGCACAGCTTATACATGTATTCAAACAGATGCAGCTATAAATTCTGGAAATAGTGGTGGAGCTTTAGTCAACAGTCAAGGTCAAGTTATTGGAATAAACACTCTTAAGGTTTCAAGTACTGGAGTTGAAGGAATTGGATTTGCAATACCTATTAATTCTACAACAGATATAATTGATCAATTAATAGAATATAAACATGTAAAAAGACCATATATTGGTATTTCAGGTAGAGACTTAAATGAAGAAACAGCTAATAGATATAACCTAGTTGTTGGTGTTTATGTAGTTTCAGTTGATGAATTTTCAGCTGCAGAAAAAGCAGGTTTAAAGGTTGGAGATGTAATTATTGAAGCTGATGGACAAAAAATTACTAAAATGGATGAACTAAATGAAGTTAAAAATAAACATTCTATTGGAGACACAATTAAATTAAAAATAAATCGTGATGGACAAGAAAAAGACATTAATTTAACTTTAGGTGAACAAAATTCTAATTAATTTTTCACCTTAAGTTCACACAATGGACAAATTTATATTGTATATTAATTAAAGATAATTGAAAAAACAATTATCTTTTAATGAAAAACATCCCCTTTTATTTTCAAAAAGAGAAGCAACTTAAGCTTCTCTTTTTTATCTAAAAATTATTACATTCATTTCACTTGTAAATTCAGTGTTTCCATATGGATACACCACATATAAATATCCATTTTGTCCAATGAAAAATTCTTCTGAATTTTGTATTTTATATGTATCTGCTTCCGCATCTCTTACATTTACATCGTACCCTGCATCTCTTAATCTTAAATTTTCTTCTTGTGATTTATTTACTTCCTGCTTAATTTGATTATTTGCATTATTTATATCTATATTTTTTTTATTTATTACTTCATCTATTTGAACTTTTTTATTTTCTTTTAAATTGTAGTTATATGTTTTTACTATTATTCTTTCATTATTATCTCCTTCTTTTAATTCAGACATAATAACTAAAGATAATATTTCATCATTAATATAAGTCTTATATCTTATATTGTAAATTCTATTTTTAGTTGTATCTGCTTCTTTTATACTGTCTGCTTTATCTTTAAATATAGATTTTATTTCTTTGTTTATTTCTTTCGGAATATTTTCATTAATATTAAAATATGGTATTTTTATGTCTAATGTATAATTAGCATCTTGTTCTTGAATATTATAAGCTGTTAAAACTAAATCTTCTTCTTCTCGTATCTTTTTTACATTTCCTGTAAAAGCTTTAACTGTGTCTATATCGTTTGTGAATATGTTCATAAAATTTTCTTTTAAGCTTTTATATTCCTCATCTTCTTTTTCGCTTGTTATTCCAAATATTACACCTAATTTTTCATCTTTAAAAAATTGCATATATACTGCTATTCCTATGGATATTAAACAAATAATGATAATTATTATATAGACTATATGTCTTATTTCAAGCCTTTTTTTTTCTATAACTGGTCTCATAAAATTTTATCCTTCCTATTTGTTTCTTCTAAAAAGTTTATTAATAAATTCTATAATTTTTATTTTTATCTTTTCATACCATTTCAATTGATTATGTGCTATTGGTAATGTTGTATTTATTTCCTTGATTCTGCTTTGTTCACTTTTTAAAACATTTATTTTCTCTTCATGACTAATTTCCCCTTGTTGTATATCTTCATCATCTTTTTTATCTATTTTCTCTTGTTGTATATTTTCGTTATCTTTTTCATTTAAGTTTTCTTGTTTTACTTCTTCTACACTATGTTCTTTTTTGTTGCCTTCTATATTTAATTCATAAATTTCTTTATTTTCTCCCTCTACATTCCAATATTTCATGGCAATCCAAGATAGAATAGGCAAAGTTTCTGATTGTAAATTTTGCTCTTCTAATAATATTTCTGAAGATATTTGTGGTTTATATTCTGGGTCTGCTTTTGACTTTAATACTTCTAGCATTTCCATTGGAAGTGCTTCTAATAGTTTTTCATCATCTATTAATTTTAAAATTTCAATTACTTCTGAATAAGCTTTACTATTATTATCTTTTTCCATTTGTGTATCCTTTCATATTATAATTATTTTATCTTTTGCCTTACACATTAATTGAATTTACATTATTATTTGTTTTACATATTAACTGAATTTATTTTTTGCCTTACATATTCGTATAAAATTACACCTGTTGCAACTGAAGCATTTAAGCTTTCTGCTTTGCCAAGCATTGGAATTATAGCTTTTTCGTCTGCCAAGTTTATAACTTCTTTTGAAACTCCATTTGCTTCATTTCCAATTACTATTATTTTATTTTTTAAATTAATATCATAAATTGATTTTTTAGCATCTAATGATGTTACCATTATTTCATAATTTTTCTGCTTTATTTCTTCTAAAGTTTTAGCAAAATCTTGGGCTATTATAATTTTAACTCTAAACATTGCACCCATTGTAGAACGAATAACCTTAGAATTGTATGCATCTACTGTTCCTTTGGAAACTATTATTTGCTTTAAACCTACACTATCTGCTGTTCTTATAATTGTACCTAAATTTCCTGGGTCTTGTACATCATCTAAAGCTAATATTATATCTTGTGTATAATCTATTTTTTCTTCGTTTAAAGGTTTATCTATAATAGCTAAAATGCCTTGTGGATTTTCTACCTCTGTTAATAATTTAAAAATGTTATTTGGCACTTTTATGCATTCAAACTTTTCTATATCTTGACCCACGTTTTTTTGCATAAAGCTACTATTTAAAGCATCTTCACTTATTATTATTTTATCTATTTTTGCTTTTTCTTGAATAGCTTCCTTTATTAATTTTACACCTTCTATTAAATATTTACAATAGGTATCTCTATGTTTTTTTTCTTTTAATTTTATTATTTGCTTAATTAAAGCATTCTCTTTACTTGTTATTGTTTGCATTTTTTACTCTTTTCTTTTTTTATTTTCTTTTTTATTAATTATTCTCTAAGTAATAATTTTATATTATCAAATTGGCACCTTAGCACTTATAGATTCTTAATTTTTATCATCAAAATATGTGCTTACCCCTTGCAAATCTTCAAAATTATGCTGTCTTAAAATCTCATAAGTTATTATAGCAACTGAATTTGATAAATTAAGAGACCTTAAAGTTGGAAGCATCGGTATTCTTATGGTCTTTTTATCTAAGTATTTTTGTAATAAATCCTCTGGCAAGCCTTTTGTTTCTTTACCATATAGTACAAAAACTTCATCCATTTTAGAATAATCTATATCTGTATATTTTGTCTTGCCTTTTGTTGTTGCAAAAAACATGTTGTTTTCTTCTGGTTTATATTTTTGTAAAAATTCTTCAAGTGATTTATGTTCTTCAATTTCAATTTTGTCCCAATAATCTAGCCCTGCTCTTCTTACTGATTTTTCGTCTATTTTAAATCCTAATGGGTGAACTAAGTGAAGTTTAGCTCCTGTTATTGCACATGTTCTTGCAATATTTCCTGTATTTTGTGGTATTTCTGGCTCTACCATTACTATGTGTTGTTTCATTTTTATTCTTCTTTCTTTTTGGTTTAATCTTACATATTGAATTTTGCTTTGCGTTTTGCAAATTTACTTTTATTGTATTTTTCTATTTTGATTCGTCATCTAATTTTAAAACTGATAAAAATGCTTCTTGTGGCACTTCTACTTTTCCTATTTGTCTCATTCTAGCTTTACCACGTTTTTGCTTTTCCAAAAGTTTTTTCTTTCTAGTTATATCTCCACCATAGCATTTTGCTAAAACGTCTTTTCTTAATGCTGAAATTGTTTCTCTTGCAATTATTGTGCCTCCAACTACTGCTTGAAGAGGAATGGTAAATAAATGTCTTGGTATTACTGTTTTTAGTTTTTCTACCATCTTTTTTCCTCTTGTATATGCCATGTCTTTGTGGACTATAAATGACAAAGCATCAACCGCTTCTCCATTTACATGTATATCTAATTTTACAAGTTTTGCTTCTTTATATTCTTTAAATTCATAATCAAAAGATGCATAACCTTTTGTTTTTGATTTTAAGTTATCAAAGAAGTCATAAATTATTTCGTTTAATGGCATCTCGTAAATTAAATTTACTCTGTTTTCATCTAAATACTGCATATCTACATATATTCCACGCCTATTTTGGCACATTTCCATTATTCCACCTACATATTCTTTTGGTGTAAAAATATTTGCTGTAACTATTGGCTCTTCAATATATGCAATTTCTGCAGGTGCTGGCAAATCCCCTGGATTATAGATTTCAATTACTTTTCCATTTGTTTTATGTACTTTGTATATAACTGACGGTGCTGTGGTAATTAAGCCTAAATCGAATTCTCTATCTAGTCTTTCTTGTATTATTTCTAAATGAAGCAATCCTAAAAAGCCACATCTAAAACCATAACCTAGTGCTTGTGATGTTTCTTTTTCATATTCTAAAGCTGCATCATTTAATTTTAATTTTTCTAAAGCTTGTTTTAAAGCTTCAAATTCACTTCCATCTATTGGGTAAATTCCACAATATACCATAGGTTGCACTTTTTTATATCCTTTTAATGGTTCATTTGCTGGGTTATTTTTTAAAGTAATTGTATCTCCTACATGAATTTCAGATAAATTTTTTATACTCGCCGCAATATAACCAACTTCTCCTGCTTTTAGTTCTTCTGCTGGTATATAGTTTCCTGGTGCAAAATATCCGACTTCTGTAACTGTAAAATCTTTTTTTGCTTGCATAAGTGTAATTTCGTCTCCTACTTTTACTTTTCCATCTATTACTCTTACATATGCAACTGCACCTTTGTAATTATCATAGTATGAATCAAATATTAAACATTTTGTTTTTGTGTCTTCCTTCCCTTTTGGACATGGCAAATCTGTTACTATTTTTTCTAAAACTTCTTCTACATTTAAACCTGTTTTTGCTGAAATACATGGACAACCAACAGCTGGTATTCCAATTATATCTTCAATTTCTTTTTGTATTTCTTCTGGCCTTGCACTTGGCAGGTCTATTTTATTTATAACAGGCAAAATTTCCAAATTATTATCTATTGCTAAATAAACATTTGCTAATGTTTGTGCTTCAACACCTTGTGTACTATCTACAATTAAAATTGCTCCATCACATGCAGCTAAGCTTCTTGATACCTCATAATTAAAGTCCACATGTCCTGGAGTATCTATTAAATTAAATGTATATTCTTGTCCATCTTTAGCTTTGTATTTCATCCTTACAGATTGTGCTTTAATTGTTATTCCTCTTTCACGCTCTATATCCATATTGTCTAAAACTTGAGCTTCCATTTCTCTTGTAGATAAACTCCCTGTTAGTTCTATTAATCTATCTGCTAAGGTTGACTTTCCATGGTCAATATGTGCTATTATGCTAAAGTTTCTAATATATTTTTGATATTCATTCATATTTACCTTCATTCCTTCCAAGGTATAGGTCTTTTTCACTTTAGGTATTTTATCATAAATTATGGAAAAGCTCAAGTATTTATTAATCAATAATTTTCTAAACCACCATATAAATTATATACCTCTGTATATCCCATCTGTTTTAATTTTTTATATGCTTTTGTACTTCTGAATCCACTTGCACAATATACAACAATTGGTTTATTTTTATTTTTTATTATTTTTTCAAAATTTTCATCTATTTCATACTCTGGCACATTTATGCTTTCTTCTATGTGACTTTCATTATATTCTCTAGCACTTCTTACATCTATAATTTCAGCTCCATTTAATTGCTTTTCTTTTAATTCTTCTAAAGTTACATCATATTCTTCCATATGCCTAAATAGTACTTTTTTTAATTTATATTTTATTTTGTCTAACATTTTATTTCCTCCAAAAAAAGTTCATTATTATATTATATGATTGGTTTTTATTTTATCAACAATTTATATATATTTTTTTACTATGTACAATAACATTATATGTTACAAATGTTACATTAAAAATACATGAAAATTTTGTCATCTTTTATATTTTCTTGTTTAAATGATACTTTTTAGCTCATTTTTTGTCATAAAAAATTAGCCAAGTTTACATTTACATTACAATTATGTCTATCAAACCACATTATGTATATTGATTTATGTCTTCTATTTATCCACATATATTGTGGACAATGTGGATAAGTCTGTGAATAAGTTTTAATTATAGCTTTTTGGGTTTTAAGTTATTCACAGTTTTCCTGTTGATAATTTGTGTATTACTTTTTTATTTTTTTAAAAAGTTTTTATGTTTATCTTTTATTTAAATCATATATTTTAAATATATAAAAATTAATATTTCTAGTATTAATATTAGAGGCATTCCTATTGTGAATTTTAACTTTTTAGTTTTATGGTGAAATACATACATGCCAGCGATAGTGCCAACTCCACCACCTAAAATTGTAAACATGAAAAGTGAGTTTTCTGGAATTCTTCTATTTCCCATTTTGGCTTTATGTTTATCAATTCCCATAACTAAAAAACCTAAAATATTAATTATTAATAAATATATTATTGCAATTTGTGTAATACTCAACTTTGTTCCTTCTTTCTTTAAACTACATTGCTTAATTAATAATACAATGCAATAATTATCCTTTTCTAAAAAATTTTTTTATAAATTTTAAAAATTTCTTATACCATTTTTCTTCATATACAATTATTTCACTGCTTGAAACCAAATTATTCTTCTTTCTATTTTTAAACAAATTATTTGGATTATATTTTTTAGTTAATTCCTCATTTAATTTATTTTCCTCTATTTTTTCACTTATTAAAATTTGTTCTCTTTGATAATTTGTTGCCCAATAATCTCTAAACAATACTGCCAATATTGCTTTGGTTTCATCTAATAATATTTGATTTTCAAATGGAACAGATTTATTAATTTTATACTCATAGTTTTTATCTGAAAATTTATTTAATGCTTGAATAATTTCTTGAGGTATCTTTTTTATTTCTTCATTTGGTACATATTTTAAAACTTCTAAAACCTCTGTATATGCCTTTTTATAATTATTGTCCATCTAAAGATTGTTCTCCTTCTTTTATTTTTTCTACTGTTTCTTGCAATACGGAAGTTGCTATCTTTTTACTTGTATATGGCTGATTTACTGTTACTTGCCCTATTTTTTGTGTTTTGATTTCATAATCGTGTTCTAGATTATGTTCTTGATTATATTCTTTCATTTTTTGTGTAATCTCATTTGCTTTATTTATCAATTCACTTCTTTTTCTAGTTAATTCTGTATCTCTTTTTCCTATAACATCATTCATCATTTTATAATAATCTAGGCTTCTATATTCTTTAACAATCGAATTCAAACTTCTTAAATTTTGTTCTCCAACTGCATTATATAAAATACTTAGGTCTTCCCCTAGTCTTGCATCTTTAATTTCTTGAGAAAAAGCTTCTCTAAATTCTTGCGTTAACATATTTAGTTGTTCATATGATGTACTTCCTCTTGTTTTTGCTATTTTGGGATCATCAAATAGATATATTCCTTTTTTATGTAATTTTTCTGTCACTTCCATTGCTATATTTTGATGTACATTTTCAGAAAAAATTTCCCATTCTCTTAATTCATTACTAAAGTCTTCTTCTGGTGTTTCTTCGCTTTTAAAAGTATTTTCTTCAAAAACTTCAAATCCAGTTTTAATTGAAACTTTTTCTTTAGAAATAGGTTTTATACTAGCTTCAACTATATGTAAAATTTCATGTATACTATTTACATCTTTATATTCTTTTAAAAGTCTTAATATTGGTAAATGAATTATATTTAGGTCTTTATTAGTTCCATCGGCATTTTCAACGAAATTTGGTACAGCACATATCGTTCCTTCTTTTATCAAATCAACATTAAATTCATGATTTAAGACAAAATTATATTTTGATAATTTTTCCTTAGATTCTACATAATTACTAGTTCTTATTAATAACTCTTCTTCTTTGGCTTTAAGTAATTTTTCTTTTATTTCATATATCTTTTTTACTATATCTTTATTAGGCCATATTCTTTTTGTTTCTTCACTATTTTCATATAATGAATAGTCATCCCCTAAATCTATTCCTTTTAGTTTAAAATATTCTATTCTTCTTTTTCTAATATTTTTTGCATCATAGCTATTTTCATTAATTTTTTCATCATATTTTTCTTGAAAAAACTCTAATTTAGCTCCTGAAGAAAATGTACTACTATATATTTCATCTGGATCTGCTTTTTCTAAAAATTGCCATATCATATTTGATTGTGAATTTAAAGCTTCTTCAATATTTTGTCTATCTTCTGTAGAAACATATTGCATAATTTGTTTATAGAATTCTTTAATATATTCAATATTCAACTGACCTTCGATTTCTCGACAATCTACTATATATTTTTTTTCTTGTTCATGGTCTTTTTCCCAATTATCATATTTTATTTTAAGGTTTTGAACAATTTCATAAATCTTCATTATTTGTTCCATAGCTGTTATGCCTTCTTTAGAAGATATTATTTGTTCATAATTTAATGGCATTATATCTAATCCATATTGTTTAAGAATTTTGCATCTATTCTCTATCATATTTTTTCTTTGCCATTCATTTGCATTATTAAATTTTTCTTCATCAAAGTCGAAAATTGGGCCTAAAGCTTGAAAACTATCCCAATCAAAAAAAGTTCTTAAAATATTTTTATGTTCTTGATTTAATGCATATGTTCCATCTTTATATACTTTGTCCGCTTCTTCCTTTGGAACTTCTTTACCAATTTCTTTTAAAAATTCAATTGCCAAAAGATCCTGTATTCTATTTTCTTCATAATTATATACGTTACGTATATCATTAGCTGTTATATATGGGTTTATTACGATTGATTGTAATCTATTTTCAATTACTTCTCGATGTTTTTCCCCATATACTTCAACAATGGTATCTAATATTTTAGGTATTAAATCTTCTATATTTATTTCATATTTGTTAAATATGCTTTTATCGACTGTTCCTACATTTTCAAACAATTTTTTTCCTCTTTTCTATTGTAAAAATATTTACATATATTGCCATGGTATTTTTTTATTGTATAAATTTACACTATCTTATCTCCAAACTTTGCTCCTGCAAGTAAATGATAATGTAAATGCATAACTTCTTGTCCAGAGTCTCTTCCTGAATTTACAATTATTCTATAACCATTTTCTTTAAATCCCATATTTTCTGCAATAATATTTATTGCTTTGTGAATAGCCCAAATGTATTTTTCATCTTCATCTGAAATATTTGCTAAACAATCAATATGTTTTTTTGGTACAACCAAAATGTGAATTGGTGCTGCTGGGTTTATATCTTTAAAAGCATAAACAAATTCATCCTCATATACTTTGTCTCCTGGAATTTCTCCATTAATTATTTTACAAAATAAACAATCATTATCCATAATTAAACTTCCTTTCTATTTTTATTTTGATGATGCTTTTGGGGACGGAGAAAAAAAGCATCACTCTAATATTGCTTTTATTCTTCTTACACCTGATGAACTTGATTCTTCTTTTTTAATTTTAAAGTGTCCAAGTTCTTTTGTGTTTTCAACATGTGGTCCACCACATAGTTCAAGAGATACATCTCCTATTTTATAAACTGTAACTATATCTCCATATTTTTCTATAAACATTGCTTCTGCACCCATAGCTA
>CANRQH010000017.1 GCA_947632745.1 uncultured Clostridia bacterium
TAAAATTATTATAACAGAAAAAGAGTTGCGTTAGCAACTCTTAGAAAGAAAAATCTTGATTTTTCTTATTTTTTATTGGATAATAGGTTTTACAAATAAAAGTTTATATTATATATTTTGAAGTGAAATTGGGGGGACCGTTTTAGAAAATGTTATGAGCAAAGCAAATTACATTTTCTTAAATGGGGATAACGAAAAAATATATAATATAAACTTTTAGATATTAAATTATTATTTTGACAACATTTTTTTATGATTTATTGAATTTTAAAAAGTGCTATGTTATAATTTAATAAATAATGGAAGTAATTAAGATAAAATAAATTTTTTATATGAAAGGAAAAAAGCCTATAATGAAGCTTATATCATGGAATGTAAATGGAATAAGAGCATGCATGAAAAAAGGATTTGAAGACTTTTTTAGCAAAATAGATGCAGACATTTTTTGTTTACAAGAAACAAAAATGCAAATAAAAGAAAACGAAGAAATAAAAGAAGTACAAGACATAATAAATTCGCCAATATTTAATAACTATTTTTCATATTGGAATAGTGCAGAGAAAAAAGGATATTCAGGAACAGCAATATTTACCAAAAAAGAACCAGAATCAGTAACATTAGGTATTGGAATTCCAGAGCATGACAAAGAAGGAAGAGTAATAACACTTGAATTTGAAAAATTTTATATGGTAGATATATACACGCCAAACTCAAAACGAGAATTAGAAAGGCTTGATTATAGACAAGTTTGGGAAGATGAAATAAGAAAATATTTATTAAATTTAAATAAGAAAAAACCCGTAATTATGTGTGGAGACTTAAACGTTGCTCACAAAGAAATAGACTTAAAAAATCCACAAAGCAATAAGCATAATGCAGGATTTACAGATGAAGAAAGAAACAAAATAACAGAACTTTTAAATAGTGGATTTACAGATACATTTAGATATTTATATCCTGAAAAAAAAGATGCTTATAGTTGGTGGTCATATATGGGAAGAGCTAGAGAAAAAAATATAGGTTGGAGAATAGATTATTTTATAGTTTCTAAAGATATAGAAAGTAAAATTGAAGAAGCTGAAATCTATTCAGATATATATGGAAGCGACCATTGTCCAGTAGGATTGGAAATCAATATATAGGATATAGCTTAATAAAAAATAATTACAAATGAATATATAAAATAAATATAGAAAGGATGAACAAACTTATGAGAAAAGAAATAAAAAGTCATTGGCGTACATGGATATTTTTAGTAACATTAGGAACAGTATTAATTGTAATATATAAAGCATTAGATAGTATAGGATACCTAGGAACCTTTATTGCTAATTTTCTATCAGTAATTTCTCCATTTTTAGCAGGATTATTGATAGCATATTTACTATATATACCTGAACATAAAATAGAAAAAGCATATCAAAAATCGAGAAAAAAAATTATTAGAAAACATGCTAGAAAATGGGCAATTCTTACAACATATATTATTACTATTTTAATTTTAATAATAATAATAAATTTTATTTTACCTGTTTTAATAGAAAGTGTAAATGAATTAATAGGTAATTTACAGATATATTATACGAAAACAATTGAAACATATAATAATTTACCAGAAGATTCATTTTTCAAGTCTGAAAAAGTTTATACAGCTTTAAAAGAAATACAAAATTACGATTTTCAAAAATATTTAAGTGTTGATAGAATACTTGGATATGTAAAAAGTGTAGTAGGAGTAGCAACAGGAATTTTCGACATAATTGTTGCAATAGTTGCATCTGTATATATCTTAGCAGAAAGAAATGAAATAATAAAATATTTCAAAAAATTACTTAAAGCAATACTTAAAGAAAATCAATATAAATATATAGAAAAATATTTTAACAATTCAAATGGAGTATTTTTTAAATTTATTTCAAGTCAATTTATTGATGCAATAGTTGTTGGAGTATTAGCTACAATTGCATTACACATATTACATGTAAAATATGCTTCATTACTTGGATTTACAATAGGATTATTTAACATGATACCTTATTTTGGAGCAATATTTGCAATTGGAATTGCAGCTTTAATTACTTTAATAACAGGTGGTTTTTCAAAAGCACTTATTTTGTTAATTGTTATAATTATTTTACAACAAATAGATGCAAACATAATCAATCCAAAAATAATGGGAGATTCCTTAAAAATAAGCCCATTATTAGTAGTATTTGCAATAACAGTTGGTGGAGCTTATTTTGGAGTAATAGGAATGTTTTTAGCAGTACCTGTTGCAGCAGTTTTGAAAATTTTGGTAAATGATTACATTGACAATAAAGCTGGATTATAGTATATTATATATTGAGGAAAACTTTTAATTATAAAATATCATTTTTAAGAATTTGACCTATGTGTTTTTAAAACGAAGTAGGAAAGGATTGAAAATATTAATGAAAGAAAAAGAAGAGGGAACAATAGTAATAAAATTTAGTATTGTATGGTTCTTCATTGCAATAATTATAATTGGATTATTAGTATCTTTCTTTAGAAACAATATATTTGCAACTAATGATAATAAAGAAAAAGAAGAAAACATAGTTGCTTTTGAAGAAAACCAAAAGGCAGTTGATGTAGTCCAAATAATGCTAACAAATACAGGTTCAGACAAAAAAATGGTAAATGAACAAAGAGATGTAGAATTTAAAACAGAATATGAGGACAACCCTAATTTGCCAAAAGACGAAGAACAAATAAAGCAAGAAGGAAAAGTAGGAAAGATTCAAGTAACTGCACTTCAAGAATACGTAAACAACGAAATAGTAAATGAAGAAATAGTAGAAAGTATAACATTAGAGGAAGTAGTAAATCAAATTATATATAAAGGAACTTCAGAATTTTTAAAGAAATTTAATGTACATATAGATGACCAAATGTATTTATTAGAAGCAGAAGATTTAAAAGAAGACAAGACAGATGAATCTGCAACTATATGTCAGGTTCCAAGATACTTAAATGTAACAATAAAAGAAGCAGGAGAAGAGTGGATAAAAGTAATATATAATGGACAAGAAGGATATTTAAAAACAACTTATATTACATCTGAGACAGTTACACCTTTAATTAAAGAACAAAATAGAATTGCAATACTAAAAAATAATGTAAATATTGATATGGACCTAAGTGTTCCAAGTGGATTAACATTAAGTGATTTTAAAACAGTATTATCAGGAAATTTAAGTGACAAAAACAAGATTTTTGAGCAAAATGCAGAAGTTTTTTACAATGCAGAACAAAAATATAATATAAATGGAATATTTTTAGCAGCTGTAGGTATTCATGAGAGTGCATGGGGAACCTCAAGACTTGCTATGGATAAAAATAATTTATTTGGATTTAATGCAAATGACAGAGATCCATATAATTTAGCAACAACATTCAATGATTATGAAAATGCAATATATGCTGTTGCTGAAGCCTTATCTACAAAATATCTACATACAACAGGAACATTAATAAATGATTCAATTGTAGCAAGTGGAGCATATTACAATGGAACAACTCTTAAATCTGTTAATATAAGATATGCAAGTGATGAGGGATGGGCAGATAAAGTATTTAGTTATATTCAATACTTATATAATAAATTGTAAAAAAGGCTGAAAAATTATAGAAAAGTAAAATTTCTAGTAGGAGTTTTACTTTTTTTCTTCTAAACCTTTCATGAAACAAAAGATGTATATGGAGGATGTAATGAAATTAAAAATAAACGAAAAAAATAAAAAAGTAGTACTTATAGCTTTATTAATTTTCATAATAATATTAACATTAATATATGGTAATATGATACGTGTACATATATTAAGAAATAATGTAGCAAAAAATTATGAAACCATTTATGAAAATAATAAAGAAACAACTTTTAGTATAGAAAAAATAATGCTTTGTAATAGTGCAAATGCAATAGATTACAGTCAAGAGAAAAATTTACAAGACCTTAGTATTTATCAATATTCAGATATAGCTATATACATTAACAATGGAGAAGAACTTTCAAATAAAAATACAATCAAGGAGCTTTATATAGATAATATAAGTTTTGACGATGGAGAAAATAGCGGAGAAAAAAGTTTAACTTATAAGAACATATTAAATTTTGGTCTAAATCAGCCAGTAAATGAAAGTAGAACAACATCTGATCTTAATTTTAATGTAGTAAAAACAAATCAGGAAGATGATGATGCAAATTATGATGAGCCAACATTTTATACAGACTGCACAAACCCTATTTCTTTAGAATATGTAAATTATAATATACTAAATAATTATAAAATGGAAGAAAATAATAGTTTAGTATTTGACGGCTCAATTTTAGAAAAAGTAGGAATAAGCACAGAAAGTTTAGATTGTAAGATAAAGTTTAAAATAAATATAGTAAATAATCAAGATGAAAAATATTCTTGTTGGGTAAATTTTAAGTTACCTTTAGATGACATATATAAAGGCACAACAATGAAAACAATGACAGCTAAAGGAGATAAATACAAATTCTTTAGACATTAAAATAATTAGTTCTATTTTTAATATTTTGTAATAAAATTTAAAGATTTTACAAAATATAAAATATAGGTGATTGAAATTTGGAGTTTGAAGAATATGTTACTACTTTAAAAAGAAAAATACAAGTAAATCAAAAACAACTTTTATTTGTCTGTATTGGGACGAGTAGAGTTTTGTGGGATAGTATAGGACCATTAGTTGGAAGCTACTTAAAAGACAAAATAGGAAACCAAAATGTGTTAGGGGATATTAATAATAATATTTGTAGCAAATGGGATTTAGTTTGTAATTATTCTAAAATAAAAGATAAATTTGTTATAGCAATTGATACAGCTATTTCTAGCAAAGAATTATCTGGTAAAATTTTTATTAATGAAACTCCAATTATTATGGGATTAGCTTTAAATAAAAATAAGGGGAGTATAGGAGATATTAGCATAAAAACAACAATTTATGACTTAAATATTGTAAATGAAAAATATGTAAATAGAGTATCTAAGTTTATTGGGAAAGGAATATGCAAAGCGATTTATTATGATAATATTAATTAATAAAAAAAAGAGTGTATTTTTTTTGATATAATACCTCTTAATTTTTTTAGCTCACAACAAAATTGGCAAAAAAAGGAGGAATTATGTAAAATTCGTCGAATAATAATATTAATGGGAAATAAAAAATAAACTGGAGAGATGTAAAATGGTACGTTATAGTGATGAAATTCTTAGCGAAGTACGAGAAAGTAACGATATAGTAGATGTAATATCACAATACGTGCATTTAAAAAGAAGTGGTAGAAATTATTTTGGTTTATGTCCATTTCATAACGAAAAATCTCCATCTTTTTCAGTTTCACCAGATAAACAAATATTCCATTGTTTTGGATGTGGAGTTCGGTGGAAATGTACTTACATTTATAAGCAAAATAGAGGGAGTCGGATTTAAAGAAGCGGTTGAAACCTTAGCCGAAAGAGCCAATATAGAACTTCCAACATTAACAAGTGGAGAAGATTCACATAAAGAAGAATTAAAAGCAAAAATATATAAACTAAATGCATATGCAGCTGATTATTATCATAAAAGGCTATATAAGCCTGAATCTAAAGCTGGGCAAGAATATGTAAAACAAAGAAAATTAACAAACGAAACATTGGAAAATTACAATTTAGGCTTTTCTGGAAATTTCGACGAATTATATAAAGTCCTAAAAAAAGAAGGATTTCAAGACGAGGAAATACTAGAATCAGGCTTAGTTAAGAAAAATGAAGATGGAAAATATACAGATTTTTATAAAGACAGGTTTATGATTCCAATTTTAGATGTCAGAAATAGAGTAATAGCATTTGGAGGAAGAGTTTTAGGAGATGCAAAAAGGTATAAATACTTAAATTCTCCAGAAAATATTGTATATAGTAAAGGAAAGCATTTATTTGGTTTAAATGTTGCAAAAAAATATGAACATAAAAAGCTCCTTATAGTTGAAGGATATATGGATGTTATATCTTTACATCAAAGAGGAGTTCAAAATGTTGTGGGAGCACTTGGAACGGCTTTAACTACAAATCAAGGTTGGCTACTTAGAAAAAATGCTGAGCAAGTAATTTTAGGATTTGACTCAGATGGCGCAGGTCAAACAGCTATAATGCGTGCTATGGAAGTTATGCAAAACATGGGGACAGATATTAGGGTACTTCAAATGACAGGCGCTAAAGACCCTGATGAATATATTATAAAATATGGTTCAGCAAGATTTAAAAAGCTTATGGATGAGGCAATTTCTTTAATAGAATTTAGAGTAAAAGTATTACAGCAAAATTTAAATTTAGAAGTTGCAGGAGATAAAGTGAAATTCTTAAATGAAATTGCAAAATTAATTTCAAAAATTGATAACTCGATAGAACAAGAAATATACATAGAAAAGATATCAAAAGGATATAATATATCAAAAGAAGCAATTTTTGGACAAGTAAATAAATTACAATATACAGGCAAATCTAAACAAAATAATTTAGAAAAAGCAGTACCTGTTAGAACACAAAATAAAGAAAAAAATACGCAAAATGAAGTATCAAAGGAGATAATTCAAAGAGAAAATACAATTATTTCTATTTTGATAAATAGCCCGGAAAACTTTAAACTTATAAAAGAAAGTATGAAAGTAGATGACTTTAAATATAATTTAAACCACAAAATAGTAACATATTTGTATGAAGAATTAGAAAAAGAAGATAATAATATTAGTTCTATATTAGATAGAATAGAAGATGAAGAAGTTCAAAATCATTTAACAGCCATAATGGCAGAAGATTATGGAATTACAGATAACAAAAAAGCAGTAGAAGATATTTTAAAAAAATATGAAAAGGAAAAGCTTGAGAATAGACGTGATGAACTTATTAAAGAAACTTCTCTTGAACAAGATGTTGAAAAGAAAAGGAAAATAGGAGAAGAACTAAATAACATAATTTTAAAATTAGCGAAATTAAGATGATAATTCAAGAGAAAGGAAGGAATTAAAAGTGAAAGAAGAAAAAATGAATAGTGAAGAAAAAGTAAAAGAAGAAAAAATGAATAGTGAAGAAAAAGTAAAAGAAGAAAAACCTGAAAATATTGAAGATAAGGCAAAAGAGAAGGTTGCAAAAATAATAAAAAAAGCAAAAGAAAAAGGAAAACTAACATATGGAGAGCTTGCAACTGAATTAGATGAAACATCTCCAGACGAAATAGAAAAAGTATTTGATGCAATGGAAGAAATGGGAGTAGATGTTTTAAAAGATGATTTTGATGATGAGCCTGATGAAGAGGATTTAAAAGAAGTTCAAGATTTAAAATTAGACGAAATAACCCAAGATGATACATTTGAAGGAATTAACATAGATGACCCTGTAAGAATGTATTTAAGAGAAATTGGAAGAATCGACCTTTTAACATATGATGAAGAATTAGAATTAGCAAAAAAAATACTAAAGGGAGATGAAGAAGCAAAACAAAAGCTTGCAGAAGCAAACTTAAGGCTTGTTGTAAGTATTGCAAAAAAATATGTTGGAAGAGGAATGCTATTTTTAGATTTAATTCAAGAAGGAAATATGGGATTAATAAAAGCAGTAGAAAAATTTGACTATGAAAAAGGATTTAAATTTAGTACTTATGCAACATGGTGGATAAGACAGTCAATAACAAGAGCTATTGCAGACCAAGCAAGAACTATAAGAATTCCAGTTCATATGGTAGAAACAATTAATAAATTAATTAGAACATCAAGACACTTATTACAAAGACTTGGTAGAGAGCCAACCCCAGAAGAGCTTTCAGAGGAATTAGAATTACCAATAGATAAAGTAATGGAAATTCAAAAAATAGCACAAGACCCAGTATCTTTAGAAACTCCAATAGGAGAAGAAGATGACAGTCATTTAGGAGATTTTATTCAAGACGAAGACAGCCCTGCACCTCAAGATGCAGCTGCATATACACTTCTTAAAGAGCAATTAGAAGAAGTAATGTCAACTCTTACTCCAAGAGAAGCAAAGGTTTTAAGGTTAAGATTTGGATTAAATGATGGTAAAGCAAGAACTCTTGAAGAAGTTGGCAAAGAATTTGATGTAACAAGAGAAAGAATTCGTCAAATAGAAGCAAAGGCTTTAAGAAAGCTAAGACATCCAAGTAGAAGTAAAAAATTAAAAGATTATATGACATAATTTAAAGGGCGGTTGAAAAAAATCGCTCTTTAAAAGTATAAAGCATTAATAATTTGCTTTTAAAATAATAAAGCATTAATAAATTGCTTTTAATAAGACATTAATAATAATTTTAATTATAAAATATATTAGTACAAAAAGATGTGAAAATATTAAATAGGGAGATTAAGAATATGAATTCAATTTTAAATATTATAGAAAATTTTAATAAAGAAATGGCAATAGATTTAATTATAGCGATAGTAATTATGGCAGTTTTAGATATTTTTAGCCCATTGTTTTCTTTTATAATAATAAAAATTTTTAACATAAAAAAAGACACAAAAGAAATAAAAAATAGTGCCTTTTACACACCATTAAAAATATTTTTTAAGCTTACAGGAATTTATTTAGCAATACTATTTTTAAAACCAACATTTAACTTTACAGAAAGTTTTATTAATATAGTAACTAAGATATATAAAATAGCTGTAATAATTACATTAGCAAATAGTTTTGCAAATAGTATAACTAAAAAATCAAGATTTGTAAAAACTATTGAAGAAAAAAGCACAAAAGATTTCAACGATAATTCTGTTAAAATGTTAGTTAGATTTATAAAAGTAATAATATACATAGTTGCTACATTTATTGTATTTCTTGAACTTGACTATGATTTAAGTGGCTTAATTACAGGTCTGGGACTTGGAAGTGTTGTGTTAACTTTAGCAGCACAAGACACTATAAAAAATTTACTTCGGTGGTATTCTAATTTTTATGGATAAGCCATTTAAAGTTGGAGATTATATTACAGTTTCAAGTTATACAGGTACAGTTGAAGATATAACCTTTAGAAGCACTAGAATAAGGACTTTAGAAAATAGTATAGTACAAATTCCAAATTCAATAATGTCTTCAGTTGAAATAGAAAATTCTAGTGAAATAAAGAAAAGAAGATATTGTTTAAATTTAGAATTAGTAACAGACACAAAAACAAGAAAAATTGAATTATTAAAAAATGAAATTTTAAGTATATTAAACCAAAATGATCATATTTTAAAAGATTCTATTAGTGTGCATTTTACTGATGTTGTTGGGAATAGATTAAATTTTACTACAATATTTTATTTTAACACAGCAGATTATGCAGAATTTCTAGATTTAAAAGAAGAGGTAAATAAAAGCATAATAGATTTAATAGACAGAAATAATATTACTCTTGCAAATAATCTTCAAGCAATAGAAATAAAAAAATAAAGATTAAAAAATTGTTACTATTCGCTGTTTACAATCTCGAAATTAATAAAACATAAATAGTAACAAAAAATTCATAATATCTTCACAAATGAGTTGTATAATAATTAAGCATTATAAAGAGAGAAAGGAATAAAAAAGTGGAGAATATAACTATTTTAATAGTAGATGACGAACTTAGAATGAGAAAACTAATAAAAGATTTTTTATTAAAAGAAAATTATAATACATTAGAAGCAAAAGATGGAGAAGAAGCACTTAATGTATTTAATGAAAATAAAGATAAAATAAATTTGATACTACTAGATGTTATGATGCCTAAAAAAGATGGATGGACAGTTTTAAGAGAAATAAGAAATGAGTCAAATGTACCAGTAATTATGCTAACTGCAAGAGGAGAAGAGCAAGATGAATTATTTGGATTTGAATTAGGTGTTGACGAATACATTTCTAAACCATTTAGTCCTAAAATATTAGTTGCAAGAATAGAAGCAATACTAAAAAGAATAAATGGAGACAAAAAATCTGTAAGAGATTATGATGGCATTGTAATAGACGAAAAAGGAAGAACTGTAACAGTTGACGGAAAGCCTATAGAATTGAGTTTAAGAGAATATGAACTTTTAAAATATCTGTTAGATAATGAAAAAATAGCTTTATCAAGAGACAAAATTTTAAATAATGTATGGAACTATGACTATTATGGTGATTCTAGGACAATAGACAGCCATATAAAAAAGATAAGACATAAATTAGGAAAAAAAGGCAAATATATAGAAACAATTAGAGGTGTAGGTTATAAATTTGAAATAAAATAAATTTATAAAGGAATTGGAAAAGATTATATTTACGTGTATTAAAATGAAGCAAGAAAGGAACGAATTTTTTAATGAAAAGCAAAATTGGATTGTTTAATTCTATAAGAACAAGATTATTTCTTTCTTTGTGCATTATAGTTATAGTAATTGTACTTTCTTTAATATTCTTAAATAATTTTGTATTAAGACAATTTTATGAATACAGTAAAGAAAAAAGATTACAAAATGTTTATGAAACAATAAACAATTATTATAAAGATGGAAATAATGAAATTGATTTAACAGAAGAATTAGACAAAATTGCAATAAATAATAATTTTGATATATTAATAAGAAATAATGAAAATGTTAGTGTTTATAGTTCTAATAAAGATTATTATGCAACATTAGGTGAAATGGTATTTTCTTTTTTCAAAGATGTAAATAAGCCATATGATGTATTAAAGAAAAATGAAAACTATACAATTAGTACATTTAAAGATAATAAGACAAATATTAACTATATAATGCTTGTAGCAAATTTAGATAATCTTTATAAGTTATATATTAGAATGCCCGTTGCATCTATTGATGAAAGTGTAAAAATTTCAAATGAATTTTTATCAATAACAGCCTTTTTTATAATTATAATAGGTGGAATAGTTTTTTCGTTTGTATCGAACAGGTTTAGCGAACCTATTGTTGAATTAAATGAAATAGCAAAGAAAATGTCGAATTTAGATTTTAGCAGAAAATACAAACAATCTGATGACAATGATGAGATAGATATGCTTGGAAATAGCATAAATACACTTTCTGATAAGCTTCAATCAACAATAGAACAACTAAAAAATAATAATATGGAACTAGAAAAAGATATAGAGGAAAAATCAAAAATAGATGAAATGAGAAAAAGCTTTATATCTGATGTATCTCATGAACTAAAAACTCCAATAGCTTTAATTCAAGGATATAGCGAGGGGCTAATAGAAAATGTAAATACAGATGAAGAATCAAGAAAATTTTATGCAGAAGTAATTTTAGATGAAGCAACCAAAATGGATAGACTTGTTAAACAGCTTTTAGAGCTTATGAAACTTGAGTATGGAAAATCACAATTTAATAACAAAGAATTTAATATAGTTGAGTTAGAAAATGAAATAATTAGAAAATCTGGCGTGATGATAGAAAAAGAAAATGTAAAACTTGAAAATAAAGTAGAAGGAGAAATTATAGTATATTCAGACGACTTCTATATAGATCAAGTTTTAACAAACTATATAACAAATGCAATAAAATATGCAATTCCAATAAATGGAGAAAAAATAGTTAGAATAGAAAATGAAATATTAAAAGATGAAAATAAAGTAAGAGTTAAAGTATTCAATACTTTTGAACAATTTTCAGAAGAAGATATGGTACGTATTTGGAATAGATTTTATAAAGTAGATGAATCAAGAAATAGAGAAAATGGAGGAAATGGTATAGGCTTGTCTTTAGTTAAAGCTATAATGAATAATTATGGCAATAGCTATGGTGCTCAAAATGTAGCAGGAGGAGTAGAATTTTATTTTGATTTGGATTTAAAAAAAGATAATAATTTGTAGCTCTTAGAGTTTTGTAGCTCTAAGAGCTTTAAATTTCTAAAATTTCTTTGGCTCTTTTTATATCGTCATCAGTTGCATCTCTTACACCTTCAAGTTCATATTTTAATTTTAAATCTGCCCACTTATACTTACCCATTGTATGGTAAGGCAAAAGCTCTACTTTTTCAACAGTTTTTAAGCTTGAAATAAAATCTTTTAATTTTAGTAAATCCTCTTTTTCATCGGTAAAGCCAGGAATTATAACTTGTCTAAGCCACATTGATTTACCAATATCACTTAAATATCTTGCAAAATCCAATTCTTTTTCATTAGAAAAACCAACTAAATCTTTACATTTATTTGGGTCTATGTGTTTTATATCTAATAAAAACAAATCAGTTAAATCTATTAGTTCTTTAATTTGAGGTGTTAAAGCTACCATGCCAGAAGTATCGATACATGTATGGATTTTTTTGTTTTTTAATTTTTTAAATAATTCTATTAAAAATGGAAATTGTAAAAGAGGTTCACCGCCTGTACAAGTTACTCCACCATTTTTAATATAATTTTTGTAATGCATAATTCTTTCAAATATTTCGTCTAAAGATTTATATTCTCCATTATTAATATCCCATGTATCACGATTGTGGCAATATTTACACTGAAGATTACAACCTTGCAAAAAAAGCACAAACCTTATACCTGGTCCATCTACAGTTCCAAAAGATTCAATAGAGTGAACCTTGGCATAGTAGCGTAAGTCTAAATCATTTTTTTCCATCATATTGCTCCTATAATAAGTATATATACTGTTCGTACAAGAATTGGTATATAATGCGATTTGGATTTACTTATGAGGCAAAGGAGCATACTTTGTGTATGTGACTGCGTCATAAGTAAAACAAATCGTATTAGATGCTGATTCTTGTATGAACTAGATTTTCTCGTGGATAGTTCTGTTAATAACATCCAATTGTTGTTCTCTTGTTAGGCTAGTAAACCTAACAGCATAACCAGAAACACGAATAGTAAGTTGAGGATACTTTTCAGGGTGATCCATAGCATCTTGAAGAAGCTTTCTATCAAACACATTAACATTAATATGGTGACCAGTACTTGCAAAATATCCATCAAGCATATTAACTAAATTAGTTATTTTATCCTCCTCAGTTTTACCCAAAGTATTAGGAGTAATTGAGAAAGTATAAGAAATTCCGGTCTTCTGCTGAAGCAAATGGAAGTTTAGCAATAGAGTTCATTACAGCCAAGGCACCATTTGTATCACGTCCGTGAAGCGGATTGGCTCCTGGCCCAAAAGGTTCTCCTGCTTTACGTCCATCTGGAGTGCTTCCGTGTAGCCTTACCATAAACAACATTTGAAGTTATAGTAAGAATTGATAAAGTGTGAGTAGAATGCTTATAAGTTGGGTGTTTACGAAGTTTTTCCATAAATCTTTTAACTAAATCTACTGCGATTTCATCAACTTTTTTCTCATCATTTCCGAACTTTGGAAAATCTCCTTCAACTTCATAATCAACAGCTATTCCATTTTCATCACGAATAGTTTTTACTTTTGCATATTTAATTGCAGAAAGTGAATCTGCAGCAACTGAAAGTCCAGCTATACCACATGCCATAGTTTGATAAACATCTTTATCATGAAGTGCCATTTCAATAGCTTCATAAGAGTATTTATCATGCATATAATGAATTGCATTTAATGCTTTTATATAAATTTTTGCAACATAATCCATCATTTGGTCGTATTTGTCCATAACTTCGTCATAATCTAAATATTCTGAAGTGATTGGTGCAAATTTTGGTGCAACTTGTTTTTTAGAAACTTCATCAACACCACCATTTATTGCATATAATAAGGTTTTAGCGAGATTAGCACGAGCACCGAAAAATTGCATTTGTTTTCCTATTCTCATAGGGGATACACAACATGCTATTCCATAGTCATCTCCTAAAGTTACCCTCATTAAATCATCGTTTTCATATTGAATACTTGATGTTTGAATAGAAAGGGAAGTAGTATATCGTTTAAATCCTTCAGGAAGTCTTGTAGACCATAATACTGTCATATTTGGTTCTGGTGCAGGACCTAAGTTTACTAAAGAGTGTAAAAGTCTAAATGAATTTTTAGTAACTAAAGTTCTTCCATCTATTCCCATACCACCAATGCTTTCAGTAACCCAAACAGGGTCTCCTGAAAATAATTCATTATAATCTGGAGTACGTAAAAATCTAACTAATCTTAATTTCATAACAAAGTGGTCCATTAATTCTTGTGCTTGCTCTTCGGTTAAAGTTCCATTTTGTAAATCTCTTTCTATATAAATATCTAAAAATGTAGAAGTTCTACCTAAGCTCATTGCAGCACCATTTTGGTCTTTTATTGCACCTAAATATCCAAAATATAGCCATTGTATAGCTTCTTTGGCGTTAGTTGCAGGGGTAGAAATATCAAAACCATATTTCTCTGCCATAACTTTAAGTTCATTTAAAGCCTTTATTTGTTCAGCAATTTCTTCACGATGACGAATAATATCTTCTGTAAAATAGTCTACATCTAATTCTTCAAGCTCATGTTTCTTTTCTTCAATTAAAACATCTACACCATATAAAGCAACTCTTCTATAATCTCCAATAATTCTTCCACGTCCATACCCATCAGGTAAGCCTGTTAATAATTTATTAGAACGAGCACGTCTAACATCTGGTGTATAAACATCAAAAACGCCATCATTATGAGTTTTTCTTATTGTATGGAAAATTTTATCAACTTCTGGGTCAACTTCTCTACCATAGGCTTGACACGATTTTTCAACAATTTTTATTCCACCAAAAGGCATAATTGCTCTTTTTAGTGGAGCATCTGTTTGAAGTCCAACAATTTCTTCTAAATCTTTATCAATATAACCTGCATCATGAGCTGATACTGTTGAAATTGTTTTTGTATCTATATCTAAAACTCCACCAGGAGCTTCTTTTTCTTTTTTGTAAAGTTCTAAAACTTCATCCCATAATTTTTTAGTTTTTGGAGTTGGTCCACATAAAAAATTAGAATCTCCTTCATATGGAGTATAGTTTCTTTGAATAAAATCTCTTACGTTTATTTCAGATTGCCAGTCTCCTATTTCAAAACCATTCCATGCATCAAATTTCATATATATCATCCTTTCTAAAAATATTTTTATTTTTAGTATTTACAATTTTGCCTGAAATATAATAACACTTATTAAATTTTATTTCAATAGAAAAATAAATTTTGTTAGGCTTTAATTTTTTTAAAAACAAATAAAAAACTAAAACCAAGATAGAAAAATGTCGAAATTAAATTGACAAAAAATAACATTTATAGAGATGGAGAATTAGAAGAAAATTCAACTTGTGCAAAAATTGCACAAGTTCAAAATTATAAATTTCCAAATATTTAGAAGATGAATTGCAAAAAATAAATACAAAATTCATCTTTTTTGATTTTATAAACAAAATATGGTATAGTATATTTCATACTAAGTACAAAAATAAAAAATTTAAGGAAGGAAAATAAATTATGGAAATATTAAATGATAGTCTTTTAGAGCTTATAAAAAGAAAAGAAAAAACTACTACTGAATTTAAAAAGGCCAAAAATAAATTACCAGATAATTTATTTGAGACCATATGTGCAATGCTTAATCGTAATGGTGGACATATATTTTTAGGCATAGATGATGATGGAACAATTTTGGGAATCGATAAAGATTACATACAACAAATGGAAAAAGATTTTGCTAACTTATGTAATAATCCTAACAAAATTGAACCTACTATATATTTAAATATTTATGAATATGTAGTAGATGGTAAAATAATATTATATATACCAGTTCACGAGAGTTCAATGGTGCATAAAACTAATAATATTGTTTATGATAGGAATATAGATGGAGATTATAAAGTAACAATTCAAGAAAGAATTGCAAATATTTATATAAGAAAACAAGATTTTTATACAGAAAATAAAGTATTCCCTTATGCAGAAATGTCTGATTTAAGACCAGATTTAATAAAAAAAGCTAGACAAATGGCAATAAACAATAGTAGAAAACCACATATTTGGGCAGATATGTCAGACGAAGAAATGCTAAGAAGTATGGATTTTTATGCAAAAGACTTAAGTACGGGAAAAGAAGGATTAATATTAGCAGCAATATTAATATTTGGAAAAGATAGGGCTATAATGTCTGCTTTGCCACATCATAAAACAGATGCAATATATAGAGTAAAAGATTTGGATAGATATGACGATAGAGATGATATTAGGACCAACTTGCTTGATAGTTATGATAGATTAATTGATTTTGTTGATAAACATTTAGATGACAAATTCTATATTGAAGGAACACAAAGGATAGATGTTAGAAATAAAATTGCTCGTGAATTATGTAGTAATATTCTTATGCACAGAGAATTTTCTAATCCATATCCAGCAAAATTAATAATTGAAAAAGACAAAATGTGGACAGAAAATGCGAATAAAGCAAAAAGAATTGG
This sequence comes from uncultured Clostridia bacterium, assembly GCA_947632745.1. Classification (GTDB taxonomy): domain Bacteria; phylum Bacillota; class Clostridia; order TANB77; family CAG-508; genus CAG-269. Next base: position 16,397 of record CANRQH010000017.1, read on the forward strand.
AGATATAAATATACAATCATTTTCTCCATATCCTAAAAATCCTAAAATAGCTAAATTTTTTAAAGAGATAGGTTTAGCTGATGAGTTAGGCTCTGGAGTAAGAAACATGGTAAAATATACTAAAATATATTCAGGTGGAGTTCCTGTATTTAAAGAAAACGATATCTTTACAACAATTATACCTTTAAATGCCACTGTAAATGCACCTGTAAACGCACCTGTAAATGCACCTGTAAAACTAAATAATACTCAAAAGTTGATTATTAAATTAATGAGAGAAAATAATCAAATTACGCAAATAGAATTATCAAAAGAACTAAAAGTAAATGAATCAACAATAAAAAGGAATATTAGTAAGTTAAGAAATAAAGGAATGTTAAGAAGAATTGGGTCAGATAAAAATGGATATTGGGAAGTATCTAGTGATAAATAAAATAGAAAAAAGAGCATATTTTAAATATGTTCTTTTTTTGTTCTTAAAATTAATGAAAACTTTTATAAGGATTGTGAAAAAACTCAACAAAATTTACATAAATTGATTTAAAGCTAAAAATATGATAAAATAATGTTGTAAAAAAAAAAGGGTGAATTATATTTGTTAGAAAATTTAGATAAAAAAGAATTAATACAAATAATAGAAAAATTAGAAAAAGAAAATAACGAATTAAAAGAAAAAATATATGGAAGAATAGAAGAAAAAGAAATTGAAATAGAACCAAAAGATTTTTCTAATGAAGAAAAAGTAAGAATTTTTATGGAAGTATTTAAAGGTCGAACTGATTTATATGCCAAAAGATGGACAAGTAATAAAACTGGAAAATCGGGTTATTCACCAGTTTGTAAGAATGAATTTAGTACATATAAATGTGATAAGCCAAGAGTAAAATGTAATGAATGTCCTTA
>CANRQH010000018.1 GCA_947632745.1 uncultured Clostridia bacterium
CCAAATAGGAGAATTTGGTGATTTTTGATCTACATATTCTTGATAATCTTTTTTAGTATCAATCGGACTATTCATTTAAAAAATCATTCCTTTCTTTTTTGCTTAGAATGTAAATAAGTTATTTATAAATAATGTGAATAGATTCTAAACTTTAAATTCTAAAAATATAATTTCCATTTTTATAAAAAATATACATCAATCTAACCTCAATCTTAAAAGCATAATTAATTAAAAAAACAAAAAATAAAAATACAAAATAAAAATTAAAAATATAAAATAAAAATTAAAATTACAAAAAAGAACAAATATTACACTAATGTTACATTTTCTTTACATTTGATTAAAAAGTATTGCTTTTAATTTTAAAAACGTTTAAAATAAAAAAAGAATAAGGTTAGTTTATTAAATAACAAGAGAGTAAAAGCAAGGAGCGTTAAAATGCAAAATTGTTTGGGAATTTATATAGAAGATAATTTAATAAAATATGCTAAAGTTTCAAAAGAAAAAAACAACAATATTAATAACTTTAAAGTAGAAGCTTTTGGCATTAAGTTTTTTGATAATTTAAGCCAATCAATAAATCAAATTATAGAAGAAACTTATAGTTTTAATACACCTATTAGCATTAACTTAATGAATGAAAAATATTTGTATTATGATATTTTTTCTTTATTATCAAAAAAAGATATAGAAAAAGCCGTTGAAACAGAATTTGAAGAATATTGCGATGAGAATAAATACAATCAAAAAGCTTTTGAAACAAGATATGCTTTAGTTCCAAATATAAACAACAAAGAAAAAATAAGAGCTATGCAAATAATTGTAAATAAAATTGAGCTAAATAAGCAAAAACAATATTTGGAAAAGCATAAGCTAACAAAAATAGCACCTATAGGAATATCAATAGCAAATGTTGTAAAATTTGATAAAAATGAAAACACAATAATTGTTAATATGGAAGATAATACAACAATTACAACAATTTTTGATAATCAGATATATGATGTAGAAACTCTTGAATTTGGAAGTCAAGAAGTATTAGAAAAAATAAATCACGTGGAAAATTCTATGCAAAGAGCATATGAAATATGCAAAGAAACTACAATTTACACATCAAATGTTTTAGAAGATACAAAAGAACAACCACATTTGGAAGACATAATGCCTACTTTATATCAGGTATGTCAAAGAATTCAAGAAATAGTAGCAAGTACACCTCAAAAAATATCAACAATATATTTAACAGGAACACTTGCATTAATAAACAATATAGACTTATACTTTCAAGAATATTTAACAGCTATAGAATGTAAAATTTTAAGACCAAAAATAGTAGAAGAAACAGTATCACAAGTAAATATTAAAGATTATATAGAAGTAAATAGTGCCATTGCTCTTGCTATGCAAGGATTAGGAGAAGGAATACAAGCATTTAACTTTAGAAGAGATAGCTCAACAAGCAAATTAAGTGAAGTATTAAATTTCCAAATTAACACACAGAGCATTAAAGAAGCACTATCAAGTAAGCGTTTTTCTTTAAAAGGAGATTTTAGTACATCAGAAACAATATTGCTAAGATGCGCTGTTGCAATAATTTTAATAAATATTATTTTCCTAGTATTTTCAAAAGTATTGTACAAGCAAATGGAAAATAAAGAAAATGAGATAAATGCTTTAATATCATCTGAACAACAAGAAATTAGCAATATTGAAAAAGATATAAGTTCTCTAAATTCTAAAAATACAGCATATGACACATTAGCAAAAGAATTGGATGTAATAAACAATAAAATAAGTAATATTGCAGAAAGAAAAAATACTATACCGAACTTACTTAATCAATTAATGTATATTATACCAGAGGAAGTTCAACTAACATCTTTAACAAACGAAACAGAAAAAAATATAAAAATAACAGCTAGTGCACCAGAATATGATAAACTAGGATATTTTGTAGCAAAATTAAGATTAGAAAAAATATTAGATGATGTTATAACTTCAAGCAGTCAGTCAAATGGAGGAAGTGTTTCAATTACAATAGAAGGAGTGTTACCATGAGAAAAATATTATTAATTATATTAGTTTGTTTATTGTTAATTTTAACTGTATTTTTTATGGTAAGTGGATTTAGTGCTTTTGGTTTAAAAGGAATTATAGATATAAGCGAAAAAAACAAAGAAATAGATCAAAAGATTTTAGATTTATCTAATGAAGTTAATAATGTTTATAAAAGTACTGAGGCAAAACTAAAGTCAGCAGCTGATACATTAACAGAAACAAAAACAAAATATGAAAACCAAGCTATACTTTCTAGTTCTCAAAGTTCAAGTTATGTATCTCAAAAAGAAAAATATGATATAGAATATTTATGGACAAGACTAGGACACTTTGCTAGAGATGAAAATTGCACATTAAAAATAGATCTTTCAACTGCAGGAGAAAATTTATACAATTTGAATTTTACTGTTGGAGGTTCATATTCTGGAATTACAGATTTTATATATGACATAGAAAATGATTCTAAATTTGGATTTAAAATAGAAAAATTTGCAATAAGTTCACCTGGAGAAAGTTTAACAGCAACATTTACTTGCAAAGATATACCAATTTCAAAAGTTCAAGTTGAAAGACAATCTAGTTCAAATTCAAATACAACAAACAATACAACTAATACAACAGATAGTACTTCAAATAGTACAAATTCAACAAACTCAACTAATACAACAAATGAAACAGAAGGAGACAGTTAAGATAAAAACAAAAAGATACAATAGAATTAAAGGAGGCTTTTAATGAACAAAATAATAAAAGAAATAATTATAATGCTTCTAATATGTTTAGCAACAATGTTACTTTTAGCAATTATATTATATAAATATATACCAAATAGAAAGTCTGTACCTGAGGTTACAACTTATGTTGCATCAGACGAAATACAAGAAATGCTTGATGATAATGTAGATTCAAAAGATGAAGAAAATGAGGTTATTTTAACATATGAAGTAACTGCTTCAGATTTAAATAACTATCAAGCAACAGAAGATTATGTTCCAGGAAAAGCAAATCCATTTGGAGCATACACAGGTAAGACAACAGAGGAACAAAACCTTAATCCTGATGGAAACTCAGATGATAATACAAACAATAAACCTACAAATACTTTAGAAAATGGAACAGTGCCAAGTGTATATTCTGATAAATCAGGTACAAAATAATATGTTATTAACGTTATATTAGAGTAATCTAATATAAAACAATATAAAAAATAATAAATAAAGGAGGGAAACCAATGAAAAACAATCAAAAAGGTATAACACTTATCGCTTTAGTTGTTACCATCATCGTTCTTTTAATATTAGCTGGTGTTTCTATAGCTATGTTAACTGGTGAAGGAGGAATTCTTGGAAATGCAAGAACATCTGCTGAACAAACTAAGTTAATGAATGCTGCTGATGAAATCACTATGACAGCTGCTGAAACTGCTTCAACTTTTATGAAAGAAAAATATGTAGATGGAAAAGAAGGTAGTGTTTATACAGCAGAAAATCAAGAATTAAATGATGCCATAGATGATGCTGTTAATGCATTACAAACTAAGTTTACTAAAAGTGGAATTACATTAAGTGGTACTGCTGCAACAGGTTATACATTAAAAAGTACTAACTATCAAACTTCAGGAACTGTAACACCAGGTTCTGGAAGAATGACTTGGTCAGCACCAATAGCAACCCCATAGTAACGTTAATTTAAAAAGTATAATAAAAGCATATGCATGCTATATGCATATGCTTTTATTAAAAAAATAAAAGGGAAAAAATGTTAGCCAAAAAAACTAACATAAAGATTAGTTTGAAGAAAAAAATTTTTCATTACTATGTGTGATTTCAACAAAGCAAAAAAGGAATGAAATTTAATATGAACGTATTTTTTTATATAATAATATTTATAATAGGAACATTATTTGGTAGTTTTTACACCTTAGCAGTATACAGAATACCAAGAAAAATAGATATAATATACACCCATTCATTTTGCCCAAATTGTGGACATAAACTTGGATTTTTTGAATTAATACCAGTTTTAAGTTACATATTTTTAGGTGGCAAATGTAAAAAATGCAAGCAACCAATAAGACCAAGATATTTCATATTAGAAATATTATCTGGGTTAACATTTGTGGCACTTGCTATTAGTTTAAAATTAGATGTATATAATTTAGATATAAACACAATTATAAAATTTTGTTTAATAGTTCTTTATTTTGCTGCAATATTTTTACTTGCCGGTATAGATAAAGAAGAAAGAAGAATAGAAAAAGGTGTATTATACTATAGTTTTGCTGTATCTTCCGCATACATAATATATCTATGCATAATGGGGCAAACTAGTATATATAGATATGTGATGTATTTAGTCGCATTAATAACATTGTTAATTGTGGACTCAGAAAAACAAATAAAAGAAGCAAAACAAAGTTATTTATTTCAAATATTAATGTTAATTGTTGTAATGTTAATAAATACTGGCGAATTTGTAACTCTATTTTCTGTAGTAATTCCATTAATTGCTGTTTTTGCTATAAAATCATTTTACTTTTTAAAAAATGCTTTAAATAAATCATTTAAAATACATAAAAACATGATGGAAATTTATAAATTTGGATATTTATTTTGTTTGTCAAATGTTATAATTTTTATATTTACATTATACTTTACAAATCATTAAATTTATAATTAATTTGATATGCGACTTAGAAAGGAATTTAAGTAAAAATGAATTTTAAGAGTAATAAAGGTGTAACTGGAATAGATATTGTTATTGCAATGCTAATTCTTATGGTAACTGTTCCAACTATGTTTGGAATAGCCTACAACTTAACAAAAGACAATAATTATGGAAGAAGAGAATCTTATGCCGTAAAAATTGCGACAGAGATTATTGAAACAGCAAAAGCAACAGAATTTGATGAAATTTCATTTAAGTCAGGCAGTTTATTTACAGAAGAATTAGATAAAAATTATAAAAAAACATCAAAAATAGATTCAGAAACAGAAGAAGAAATTTATGAATATACATATTATACGTGCGAAGGAAATGATAAAGAACATTACCAAATACAAATAGGACTTTTAAAAAAAAGTGATGCTCAACAAGATTTAGCAAAAAAAATAAAAGTTACAGTTATTTATCCAGTAGGAAATAAAGAAAAAGAAATTGATATAAGTACAGTTATGGAAAATACAAAAAGTGAAGATGTGCATTAGTTATAGAAATTACTAAAAAAATAAGGAAAGGAAATTTTGAAGGTGAAATCTAATAAAGGTGTAACTTTTACATCACTCATTATTTATGTTATAGGACTGATTATTGTTACAGGTATAATAGGAAGCTTTTCTGTTTACTTTTTCAGTAATGTAAACACCATGATAATAAAAAATACTGCAGAAGAACAATATTCAAAAGTTCTATCATATATAACAAAAGATATTAATTCAAAAAATATAACAGATGTAACAGCAAATGTAAATGAAAATGATTGCCTTATTATAAAATTTGCAGATGAAATAGAACATCAGTATATAAATAAAGATGGTTGTATTTATTACATAAATAATGATGAAAATAATAAAGTAAAATTGGTATTGTGTAATAATGTTACAAACGGGGCTGATAAAGTATTTCAATATTCAAATGGCAAAATAACCATTAATCTTGAAATAAATAAAAAGATGTTTTCTAGTTTTTTTAATATAAATGTATAAATTGGTAATTTAATGTAATTTTTTAAAACTAAAGACATTTATTAAAAAATATATTATAATAAAATTGAGTAAAACTAAAGAAAGGAAGTAGGTAATTATGGATGACAAGAAAAAACAACCATTAGGAATTGAACTGGTAAAAAGAGGAATAGTATCAGGGGATTCAATAGAAAGGGCTCTTAGATATCAAGCTGATCATCCTAACAAAAAAATAGGAGATATTTTATACATATTAAAAGAGGTTGATCCAGAAATTTTAATAAGAGAAATTGGAGAAATTATTGGAGATAAGGCAATTTATTTATCAAATAGTAAAATTGCTATTAATCCAACAGAATATCTTCCTTTAGATATGATGAAATCCTATAAAGCTATACCTTTTGAAGTAGAATCTGGAAAAATAAAAATAGCATTTGCAGATATTACAAACAACAAAGATAGTATAAAAAGTGTAAAAATGTTAGTTTTGAATAGAGGATTAATTTTAGAGCCATATATGGCATTTGAAACTAATATATTAGAAATTTTAGATGAAATTAGTGGAAAACTAGAAGAAAATATAGAAGACTTAGAGGAAGCTGGCACAGTAACAGAATTATTAGATAATATAATAAAACTTGCTATTGATAAAAGAGCTTCAGATATACATATAGAACCACAATCAGACTCTGTAAGAGTTCGTTTTAGAATAGATGGCGAATTATTTGTAATGGCAAATATAGCAAAAGATAGACAGGCTCAATTAATAGGAAGACTTAAAGCAATATCTAATATGCACCAGGAAAAACAAGAATCACAAGATGGTAGAATTTTATTATACGATAATTACAATATCCGTGTTTCTTCACAAAAAAATATATATGGTGAAAAATTCGTTTTAAGAATGCTTAAAAAGACTGCTAATATAAGAAATATTTTTCAACTAGGTTATCCATATACTGAACAGGATTTGAATAAAACAGTAAACAAAAAGAATACCTTAACAATAATGGCTGCACCAACAGGAGAAGGTAAAACAACAACCCTTTATAGTATATTAGATTATTTAAAAAATGACAGTGTAAATATAACAACAATAGAAGACCCAGTTGAAATAAGAATACCAGGACTTAACCAAATAGAAATTGAAAAAAATGTTAGATTTGCAGATAGTTTAAGAACTATATTAAGACAGGATCCAGATATAATTCTTTTAGGAGAGATAAGAGATAAGGAAACAGCTGAAATTGCAACTCAGGCTTCTCAAACAGGACACTATGTATTATCTACAATACACACTTTAGATGCAGTAGAAGTTATAACAAGACTTAGAAAAATGGGATTAGCAGACTATGATATAGCAAGTACTCTTGGAACTGCAATATCTCAAAGATTATTAAGAAGATTATGCCCACATTGTAGAAGGGAAAGAGAATTTACAGATTTCGAAAAAGAAGTTATAGAAAAAATTGCAAAAAAATATAATGTAGAATTTGATTTAAAAGATATAAAAACATATGATGCTGTTGGATGCGATAAATGCAACGGTTCTGGATATTATGAAAGAATAGGTATATTTGAAGTATTGAATATAGATGATGATATAAGAGAACTAATTTTACAAGGTAAATCAAGTATAGAAATAAGAAGAGTAGCAATGGAAAAAGAATATAGGCCATTAATTGTAGATGGTGTAAACAAGGTTCTAAGGGGAGACACAAACCTTAGTGAATTAAATAAAAAATTGATTATATATAATAATATTTAGGAGGACAAAAGAAGATGATAAATATTAATAAAATTTTTGATGAAGCAATACAAAAAGATGCATCAGATATTCATTTTATACCAGAGAATAAACCTATGCTTAGAATTGCCAGAGATTTAGTTCCAAGTGACAATGGAGAAGTTTTAACAGAGGAAGATATGGCAGAGATATATGACTTTTTAGTAAAAGGAAATGTTGAAGCTGATAAAGAATATAGAGAAAAAAGATTTTTAGATACTCTTTGTGAATATGCAGGACTTCGTTTTAGGGTAAATATATCTTCAACAGAAGGTGTGCCAACTGCAACACTTAGAATTATAAAAAATGAATTACCAAGTTATGAATCTTTAGGTGTTCCAGATGTAGTAAGAAGAATGACTTTCCAAACACAAGGCTTAATGCTAGTTACTGGAAAAACAAACTCTGGTAAGAGTACAACCTTAAGTGCATTAATAAACGAAATAAACGAAAATCAAAATAGAAAAATTTTATCTTTGGAAAACCCAATAGAATATAAGCACCATTCTAAAAAATCAATAATTGTACAAAAAGAGGTTGGACTTGGTAGAGATACATTAAGTTACCATGATGGTGTAAAGAACTCTTTAAGAGAGGACTGCGACATATTAGTAATTCGGAGAGATAAGAGATAAAATTACAATGGAGGGTGCAATAGAAATGGCAGAATCTGGACACTTAGTTTTAGGTACTCTTCATACAAAATCTTGTGCAGAAACAATAGACAGAATGATTAACTTTTATGAAGTAAGAGACCAAGCACAAATAAAATACATGTTATCTTCAATTCTTAAACTAGTTATATCTCAAAGATTATTACCAGACCAAAATAATAAATTAGTATTAGTACCAGAGGTTATGGTAGTTGATAACATAGTTTCAGGTATAATAAGAAAAGAAAAGATAAGTGTATCTGAAATAGAAGATGCAATACAAAGTGGTAGCGAAAAAGGAAGTATTGGTTTAGTAAATTCTTTAGCAAAATTATTTATAGAGGGAAGAATAACATTAGATCAAGCAAAGGCACAAATAGAAGAAAAAAATGTAGAAATATTAAACAGAACAATTATGCAATTAAAAATTCAGCAAAATGGTGGAAGAAGATAAAAATTTAAAGAAAGGAGTGTATGATTATTTAAATTATTAAATATATCATACAAGGAAAATATGGCAACATTTTATTATAGAGCTATAACTTCTAATGGACATATAGTTACTAATAAAGTTGAAGAAGCAAATAGATTAATTTTAATAAAAAAATTAAAATCAAATGGTTTACAACCTATTTCTGTAGCACAAACAGCTAATAGAAAACGTGTAATTGCTAAAAAGAAAAAAAGAAATGCTTCAACAGCTAAGAGTGTTATAGAAGAACTTAATACAACAGTAGATATAAATGATAATAGAAGAAAGTTAACACTTAAAGATAAAATAAACAGCTATTTAGGTACAGAGGACAAAGTAACTTCAAGAGACATATCTATTTTTACACAAAACTTTTATTTATTAAAAAAGGCAAATTTCAATAATGTACATGCTTTATCTACTATTATTGAAAGTACAGAGAATTTAACTTTAGTTGAGATTTTAGACGATATTTTAGCAGGTGTTGAAGCAGGAGATTATATGTATAAAACAATGGAGTACTACTCTAATGTATTTCCATATATATACATAAATATGATAAGAGTTGGAGAATTATCAGGTTCGCTAGAAAACGCATTACTTCAGGCGAGAGAATATTTGGAAGAAAATGATTCAATAAATAGAAGATTAAAAGGAATACTAATACCAAACCTTCTTCAATTTGCATTATTATTTGTAATGTTAATTGTTGGTACATTATTTGCTTTACCTCAAATTGAAAAGGTATTTGAAGAAGTTGGAACTTCATCAACACTTCCAGCAATAACAATATGGTTCCAAGGATTTGTAAATTTTTGTCTTAGCCATTGGCAGCTTCCAGCACTTATACTTGTTGCAATAATAGCTGCAATAATATGGTACATACATACACCTAAAGGAAGGTATAGATACCATTATTTTAAATATACAATGCCGATTTTTGGTAAACTAATATTTTCAATAGACCTTTCAAGACTTATGAAAGCTATGCTTTTAAACTTAAAAAATGGAATGAGAATACAAGAAGCAATAGAAGTAAGTAAAAATGTTGTAAATAACTATGTTATGCTTTCAATAATAGAAAATTCATTAAAGAACTTGCTTATAGGACAATCTTGGATAGAACCATTTGAAAGATCAGGTTTGACCTCTCCGATGGTTACAGAGATGTTAAAAATAGGTATGCAAACAGACCTTGCTGAAATGATGGATAAATTAGTTGAATATATGAAAATAGATATAGATAATACTATGGAAAAAATCATGAAAACATTGCCACAGGTTATGTATGCAATAGTAGGAATAATCTTAATATTCTTCGTATTAGTTGTAGTTGTTCCAATGATTCAAGTTTACATGGGAAATTTCTTATTCGATGCATATTTAGATTAACAAATGAGGACAATTTCTTTTTGAAAAAATTCAATTTGGAGTTGTCCTTATTTGATGATTTTGGGGACTTAAGAAAAAAAGCATCATGTAGTAATAAATTTGAGGACTAAAAAAAATTACAAAATAAAAGTAAGGGAAGGATTTTTATATGAAAGAAAAAGTAAATATTGGAGTAGATTTAGGTGGAAGCCATGTGTCTGTCGGAGTTGTCAATGACAATGGTGAAATTATAGAACAATTTGAAAAAGATTTTACAATGAAAGAAAAAGAAAATTTAATAGAAGTTGCAATTCGGATATATTTTAGAAATAGTAAATAAATTAAAAGAAAAATATGAATTTACAAAATTTGGATTAGGTATGGCAGGGTCAATTTCTAAAGGTAAAGTTTTAAAATCTGTTAATTTAGGTATAAAGGAATATGATATTACTGGAAAATTAGAAAATGCAACAGGTTTAAAAGTAAATGTAAAAAATGATGCCAAGTGTGCAGCAATTGCAGAGTATAAATTTGGAAAATGTAAAAATTACAAAAATGTTCTGTTTTTAACTCTTGGAACAGGTATTGGAGGAGCATATATTTACCAAGGAAATTTGATGGAAGGCTCTGTTTTCGAAGGCTTTGAATTTGGACATATGATAATAAAAGAAAATGGATTATTATGTAATTGTGGTAAAAAAGGATGTTTTGAAAAATATGCAAGTATTTTGACATTTAAAAAGAAAATAATTGAAAGACTAAATTTATCTTATGAGATTTCAGGTCCGGATTTAAGGCATGAAATGAAATTGTCTGAAAATAAAATACAAGATATTGAAGAAGAGTATGTTGATAATCTAGCTTTGGGACTATCAAATTTAATAAATATTTTTGAACCTGATTGCATTGTAATCGGTGGTGGTTTTGCAAGATATGATTATATACTTTTAGAACCGCTTAAAGATAAAATAATAAATTCTAATTTGCTATTTAACCCAAGACAAGATATAATTATTGAAGCAGCTGAGCTTGGAAATGATGCAGGTGTGATTGGCGCAAGTATTATTTAGTGATGCTTTTGGGGACTTAAGAAAAAATGCATCATTTGTTATTGGGGACGTCCTTTTTTGACATCATCACCGAGTAAAAAAAATTTTGTTAAAACTATTGACAAATCTTTTTATAAAGCTTATAATAAAAAAGTGCTGTACAAAAGCACATTAATGGGCAAGTGGTCGAGTGGTTAATGGCACCAGACTGTGGTCTTTGGTAACAAACACCTAAATTTGCAGCTCATATAAGTGATTATATGATGATAACTAGGCTAATTCGGGGAAGTCTTAACAGATTAAGCTGATGATAATCCCGAGCTAGGAAGGAATTCCGAGTGTAGAGACTTTATACCTGGTATCTTGAAAAAGATAAAGAGAAAGTCCAGACTACAAACATGAAAATGGTAGTGAAAACTATAGTAGTAAGAAATCTGGCCGCGAGAGCGTACGATGGTTCGAATCCATCCTTGCCCACCAAAATACAAGGAAACTTGTATTTTTTTAAAATTAAAATGGCGAACTAAAATTCGCAAAAAGGAAGGAAAAAATGAAATTTTCTAGTAATAAAGAAAAAGGAAATAGTGGGCTAGGTATGGCAATAGGTTATTTTTCAACAAATGGATATACTGTTTCAATACCATTAAATGATACACAAGACTATGATTTAATTGTTGAAAAAAATAATAAGTTGAAAAAAGTACAAGTAAAATCAACTGGATGTATAGCAAAGGGTGGAAATTATCAAGTGGCTTTAAAAAGTTGTGGAGGAACAAAGGGAAAAACTTATAAAACAATTCTAAATACTAATATAGATTTAGTTTTTATTTTAACTCAAGAAAAAGATATGTATTTAATTCCGAAAAAAGATATAAAAAATGTTAGTACTTTAAGTTTGTGTGATAAATATAATCAGTATAAAGTTTTTTTATAATTTAAAGAGATTACAAATTAATTCTTATACTAGATTTTATTAAAATAATATGTTAATATATAAATAATTTAAATTCACAAATTCAAATTTAGTCAAAATTCAAGCAAAAATCTGAAAAATTCGCGATTAGAGGTGATGGAAACTTTTATTATTCAAGATAGGAAGTATTATACTTATTAAGTTATCAAGAATATAAATTATCTAAAAGGTAAATAATAAAGAAAAAGAAAGAAGGGAAATACTATGGAAAAATTTAGAGAATTTGACTTAAATGAAAATTTGCAAGAATTTCAAGAAAAGAGTACAATAGAAATTGAATTTGACAGAAATATAGTTGGAAAGATAAAACTTAAAGAAGCAGTAGTAAAATATGATGAAAAAAAAGGATATATAAATATAGATAGTAAAAATGGAAATTTTAAAATAAATACAACATTAGTATATGGATATGGAAGAGAAGATGATGTAATATATATAAATTTAGATACAATATTGTTAAAAATAAAAAAATCTTTCTTATAATAAGCTTGTAATTAAATAAAAATGTAATAAATAATGTATACGACCAACCCAGTAGTCAAAAATACTACCGGATAGGAATTAAAAACACCATTTTAAGACATTATAATAATAAAATGAGGTGGTGTAAATGAATACTTTTGACAAATATTTATTAAAAAAGGACATACTTTTAAAAAGAAGGATAGAAATCGATAGTTCGCTATATGAAAAATTAGCAAAATTATCAGATATATATGATGCATCTGTTAACAAATTAGTAAATATAGCAATTATAGAATTGCTAAAAACAGAAAATGTACAAATATATGAAAGACCACAAAATGAAATATCAGAATCGCATAATTTTGCTATAAGACAAACATCATATGAAGGAATGGAAAAATTAAGAGAAAAGTATGGATTATCTTTATACAAATTAACGAACATTGCTATCTATAATGCATTAGATACTATTGAATAAAAGTTAAAAAGTAGATATTTAAATTGAAGTGAACGAAAATTATAAAAATAGTATGAATAGTTCACTTCAAATTTTATATCTACATTTTTTATTAATATAAAAAGCTTAAAAGAATACTTTTTGACTACCAAAAGGTTGACAAGAAATAAAAAAAAGAAGTATAATTAAAAATAAGTGTTTATACAGTATAACATAAAAAGTATATAATATGGTTTATAGGTATAACCATATTAAAAACCTAAATATATTATACGAGGATGAAAATATTATGAATTTTTATGAATGGCAAAAAAAATACCATGAAAAGAAAATTATAAAATTAATAGAAGAAGTTACTAAAAAAGAGATAAAAACTCTCCAAAAGCTTGGGATTGAAATAGAAAATAAAATTTATACAGAATATGAATATGAAATATTAAAGTTAGAATTAATAAAATACTATAAAAATTATGATATGGATAAAGAGGAACTAAAGAAGGTAAAACCATTAGTAAATGGAGTAACAAGAAGCAAATACAATGAACTATTGGAAAAATTTTATCAAATAGATAAAAAATATGAAAATTCATTTAATAAAATTTCTTTTTAAAACATATATTAAAATATAATTCTCCTTTATATAGGAGAATTTTTTCTTATCGGTTGCACGCTTATGCAGTTCTTGAAAATAAACCATTACAAGATTTATTAAAAAAAAATATAAAATAATGATGATTTTTTTATCAAAAAAAAGCAAAATTTGTTGACTTATAAAAATAAAAAATGATATACTATTTTCATAAAAATAAATATACAATATAACGAAAGAAAATAAGAAAGGAATGTAATTAAAATGAAATTAAAACATCAAATGACAAAATTAATTTTTAGTATATTATTTATATGTATTTTAGTGAGCTCAACAGTAACAGTTAATTCATATAACGAAACAGATGAAGATAATGAGTCAAATAGTACCCAAAGTAATACTCAGAGTAGTGAAGAAAATAATACAGAAAATACAACACAAAATTCTACTGAACAAGAAACGAAAAATACTACACAAAATACTACGAAAACAAACACAAACTCAAATACAGATACTAAAAAAACTACTCAAAGTGCAAAATCAAGTAATGCCAATTTAAAAAGTTTAGGAATTACACCAAATGATTTTAAAGGATTCAAGCCAGGTACAACCTCATATAATGTAACTGTTCCAAATAATGTAGAAAAAGTAAATGTATATGCAACTGCTTCAGACTCAAAAGCAAAAGTTACAGGAACAGGAAATAAGGAGTTAAGTGTTGGCGAAAATTCAGTTAATGTTGTAGTAACTGCAGAAAATGGTAACGAGAAAACATATACAATAAACATTACAAGAGAAGAAGAACAAACTGTAACAGAAACAAATAATTCTGCTCCTAATGAAGCAACTGAGTCTGATTCAAGCTTATCAAAATTAGAGGTAAAAGGATACAAATTAAATCCGGAATTTGCACCAAATGTATATGAGTACACTTTAGATATAAACGGAGATATTAGCGACTTAGAAGTTATAGCAGAAGGGAAAAATGATAAAGTTACAATAGAAGTCGTTGGAAATACTTCTTTACAAGATGGAGAAAATGTTATAACAGTTTTAGTTTATAATGAAGTAACAGATGAAAATGAAACTTATCAAATTATTGTAAATAAAATAAGTGCTGACATAGAAGGAGTTGGAAATACTTTAAATGAAGCAGTAGTAAAAGCAAATAAAATAAGATTTATATTAATGGTAGTTGTTGGTTGCATAATAGTAACAATAATAATATTTATAATAGTATATAATTATAAAAGAAAAAAATATGAAGATGAATATGATGATGATGATGATGACTATGATGAAGATGATCCAGATAGTTTCCAAAAACACATATTTCAAAAGGCGAACAAAGAAAAATTTGAAAATTCTGAAAAAGACAAAATTACTAAAATTGCAAACTCTATAATAGATGAAGACGATGAAGAATACATGAATTTTAAAGAAAATGAAATAAAAGATGATGACATAGATGAAGAAGAAATAACCCAAAAGAGTAAAAGAAAAGGAAAACATTTTTAAAGAAATTTTGTTAGAATTCACTATTACAAAGTTCTTAAATAATTAACTTTCTTATTTTAAAGTTAATTATTTAAGAACGTTTTTTAATTTAGCTGTAAAAAAATTTTATTTTAAAAAAATAAAAATCTTTTTAAAATCTATTGCTAAATTTAAAAAACTGTAATATAATTGCAAAAAAAATGTAATAATAATGTAATAGAAATTAAAGGAGAAGGATGCATAATGTTCAAATTTTGTTGGGGACAGGACATAGGAATAGATTTAGGTACAGCTACAGTAATTGGCTATGTAAAAGGCAGAGGAATAGTGCTTCGTGAGCCATCAGTAGTTGCAGTTGATAACAACACAGGTGAAGTGCTAGCAGTAGGTGGAGAGGCAAGAAGAATGCTTGGAAGAACACCAGGAAATATAGTTGCAACAAGACCTTTAAGAGAAGGCGTAATTTCTGATTACACAGTAACTGAAAAAATGTTAAAATATTTCATAAAAAAAATAGGAGGAAAAGCTTTATTTGCACCAAGAATAATGATATGCATACCTTCAAGAGTTACAGAAGTAGAAAAAAAGGCTGTAATAGATGCTGCAACAAATGCAGGAGCTAGAAAAGTTTACTTAATAGAAGAGCCAATCGCTGCAGCAATAGGAGCAGGAATAGACATTTCAAAACCATGTGGAAATATGGTAGTAGATATTGGAGGAGGAACAACAGACATTGCAGTAATTTCTTTAGGAGGATCAGTTGTAAGTACATCTTTAAAAGTTGCAGGAGACAAATTTGACGAATATTTAGTAAAATACATTAAAAAAACATACAATTTAGCAATAGGAGAAAGAACAGCAGAAGAAATAAAAGTAAATGTTGGATGTGTATATCCTAAAATTCAAGATATAGAAATGGATGTTAGAGGAAGAGATTTAACAACAGGGCTTCCAACAACAATAACAATACATTCAAATGAAATGGTAAAAGCATTAAACGAACCAGCAATGATGATAGTAGACGCAGTACATTCAGTTTTAGAAAGAACGCCACCAGAGCTTGCTTCAGACATAAGTGATAAAGGAATATACATGACAGGTGGAGGATGTTTAATAGATGGGTTAGACAAACTTTTACAAGAACAAACAGGAATAAATGTTATGATTGCACAAGATGCAGTATCATGTGTTGCACTTGGAACGGGAAAAGCATTAGACAATTTAGATTCTCTTGATGAAAAAGCAAGAAGACAAGCATAAAAATATATAAAAAAAGCAATAATAAAAATTGAAGGTGAAAAGGTTGAAAAGTAAATTCAAAAATTTTCAACAAAATTAATACCTTAAAAAGAAAGGGATTAATTATGAAAAAAATCACAAAAATTTTTATTATTGTTTTTTTATTATGTATTTTTATTGGTGTTAGCAAAATATTATTTAATAAATTTACAGCAAAAGAAGTTGCGGCAAATATAGTAGAAGAAACAACAGTAATTCCAGTTGGACAAGTATCAGGATTAAAACTATATACAAATGGAGTATTAGTAGTTGGAATGAGTGAAATAAGAGGAGAAGACAATAAAAAATACAAGCCATATCAAGACTCGGGAATAGAAGAGGGAGACAGAATAGTA
>CANRQH010000019.1 GCA_947632745.1 uncultured Clostridia bacterium
CCTAAATAGGGAGATTTTTAATCTCTCTATTTAGGGCGCTTTTTTATGTCGGCTGTGAATTGTAACTATATGTGTCAATGATGTGAAACAAAATTTTTAAAAAATTTGTAGTATCATTGAATTTTCTATTGGTGCTTTCGCACCAGTACTTACAAAAATATATAAAATATATTTTATACATTTTTGTAAGTGAAAAATATTTCTTTTATGCTACTGCTAGCTCTAGTTCTACTCTTTTCTCTTTTGGTGTTAAGTATCCTAATACTGCCATTGGTATATTATTTGATCTTCTTAAATATGCTTTTCCTTGTCTTATTAAATCTTCTAAACTGTAGAATTTTAAGTAACTGTAAAATCTTTCATTATCGTTTCTATGACTTCTTTCTACTTTTCCATTATGTTCTGGTGTTCTTGGTCTTATCTTGTAATGTTTTATTTCTAATTGTTTTAATAATGTATCCATTGGATGTTCTTTTTTTATTTTTGCTTGATTATAGCTAAACTCCGTTCCATTATCTGTTTGTATCGTTTTAGGTTTATATCCATAATATTCTATACATCTTTTTATAAAATCTACCGTATTTGCTGGTGTTAATTCTTCATACCACCATAAAAATCTTTCTCTGCTTGCCTCATCTATACATGTATATTGATAATATTTTTTATCTTCTGGTAATTTTACCTTGCATTCATTTGGTACATATTTTGCATCTATTTGCCACTTTTCTCCTATATTTTTTGGTGTTTCATATTTTTTATTATGTTTATTCTTTGATGTGTTTTTTATATTCATTCCTTTGTAGAATTTTATGTTTAACCTTTTCATTACTCTATATAATGATGTTATTTTTCTTGCATATCCTTTTTCTCTCTTTAATTTTGCCCATAATTCACATAGTGTTATTCTAGGATTTCTTCTTACATAATTTCTGATCCACCTTATTTCTTGATTTGTATGTGCATTCGGATGTCTTGTTTTAGGTTTATGGCTCTTATCTTTTAAGCTTTCTTTTGTCCCATCGTACTTTTTTACCCATCTCCATAACGAATATCTTGATATGTGATATTTTCTACATGTATAATCTATATCTCCATTATTTAGATATGTTTTTACTGCATTTTCTTTTGTTTTTATATCATGTGGTAAATATCTTTTTCCATTTTTATTTCCTTTTTCTATATTTTGTGTTATAATATTATTCATAAGTGATTCAAGTCCTTTCGTATAATTTTGATTTTTTGAACAATTCAATTATACTACTTGAATCACTTTTTTTCTATACTATTTTTGTTTCACATCAATTGTAACACTACATTTTTTAAAAAAATTTTCATTTTTTATTTAGAAAAATTACTATTTACTGTTTATAATCTAAAAATTAATAAAATTTTCATATAAAGCTTTGTCCTTTACTTTTTCACAGAAATTCTACACATTTTTTGTGGCACCTTTCCAAGGCAAGCTTGAACTCTTTCCATAAAAAATGTAAGAATTTCTAGTTCAAAGCACTCCAGCGCTTTTACTCAAATTTTATTAATTTTAAGATTGTAAACTATGAATTGTAACTAGAAAAAAAATATCAAATGTTATTTTTTATTTTAACATTTGATATTTTTATGTATCTTATATAATTTTACATACTTTTATTATTTTTAATAGTTTAAGCATTTGCAACTTTTCTTCTTACTACGAAAATTGTAGCTAATGCAACTATTGCTAATGCAGAAATAATTAAAACTGAATTTACATTATTTCCTGTATAAGCTAATTTTCCATCTTTAAAAGAGATAACTTCTATTAATTTACCGTCTTTTGATATTTGTACTGCACCATCTTTAAATGTTAACTCTACTCCGATTACAGCTGCTGTTGTATTTGCTATTGATATTAATTGACCTTTTTGTTCTGGTGTTGCACTTCTAATTTCTTCAATATTTGTTATTCCTTGGTCTTGCATGTATTCATCAGCTTTAACAGCTTGTGCATATATAGCATCAGCTTGTGCATCAGTTTCTACATATGAATTTACGAATCTTTCGATTCTAACTTTATCTGATTGTGTTAAACCATATGCCCTTCCCATTGAATATATTTCATCTGCTAATGATGATTTTGTTGCAGCATTTGCTACTGGTGCAATAGTTAATATTGCTATTAGTAATACAATTGCAATTGAAATTAATTTTTTCATTTTTATTTCCTCCCTTTCTTTCAACTGAATAAATTATACCATGTTTATTCTTTTTTGGCAATAGTTTTTTTGAAAATCATGAAAATTTTTGTTTTAATTTTTTTTATTATATCATGTACTTCCGAGTTTGGCGTGATTTTACTTCCGAGTTTGGCATTGTTTTATTAATTTTATTGTTTATTTTTTACAATACACAATACAAAATATTTTTAACATTTTTTATTTAATAAAAAATCTATTATATTTAAATGCTTAATTCCATCTTTACTATAATCCATTTTATCCATTGTAATCACATATTTTGGAAAATTATCATCTACATATTTAAATGCTCCAAATTCTCGTTTTACCACCTCATCACTTGACAAGTAATCTGCAACTTGTATATATTCTCTTTCTCCAAAATTATCTATTACAAAATCTACTTCTCCTTTGTCTGTTTTACCAATATATACTTCATAGCCTCTGGCAATTAGCTCATTATAAACTATATTTTCTAGTCTTCCACCTATTTTCTTTTCCATAGGAGATTTTTTTAAAGATAATAATCCTAAATCTGTTAAATAGTATTTTTCTAAAGTTGCCATAACATTCTTTCCTCTTATGTCATATCTATTTACTTTATTGAATATTGAAGATGTTGTAATATACTCTATATAATTCATTACTGTATCAGGAGTAGTATTTATCTTTTCATTTTTTAAATAACCTGTAATTGAATTTGAAGATATAATTCCCCCTATATTTTCCATCATGAACTGTACAATTCTATTTAATAAATTTATATCTTTTATTTGATTTCTTTGTACAATGTCTTTTAATATAATTGTGCTATACAAGTCTCTTAAATACATTTTTCTTTCTTCTTGACTATTTGTATTATATATTAATGGCATTCCGCCCCATTCTACAAACTCATCAAAAGAATTTTCTGTAATTTCTTCATTTTTTGATTTTTTTAATTCTAAAAATTCTGAATATGTAAATGGCATCATTTTTAAGCTTATATATCTACCTGTTAAATGAGTTGCTAATTCTCCTGAAAGCAATTTACTATTTGACCCTGTAATAAAGATACTTACATTCATTGTTGCTCTAAATGAATTTATTACTCTTTCAAAATCTGATACATCTTGTATTTCATCAAAAAACAAATAATATTTTTCTTTATCTTTAATTTTACTTTTTATATATTCATTAAATTTTTTTGGCTCTGTATATTCTATATTGTCGTAATCTTCAAAATTCATATATATAATATGATTTTCTTTTATTCCTTTTTGCTTTAATTCATCGATTATCTGCGTTAGTAATGTTGATTTTCCACATCTTCTTACACCCATAATAACTTTTATAAGTTCACTATCATATGATTCTCTTAACTTATTTAAATATAATTCTCTTTTTATCATGGCTTTATCCTCCTAGCTATAGGATAACATATGTTTTTTGTTTTGTCAAGTTTTACTGCCCGCACTCGAAAAAAAATGTTTTTTTCTATTTTTTTCGACTTTGAACTTTTAAAATTAAAAATATCAAATGTTATTTTTAATTTTAACATTTGATATTTTTTGAATATTATATAATTTTTTATTATTTAAAATATTTTAATTGTTAATATTTTTATTTTTTCTATTTACAATTATTATCGATATTATTCCAACAAGTGAAATTGCCATCATAGAAATAAATAAAGTAATTGGCATATCTCCTGTATTTGGAATATCTGGATTTGTTACTGTTACTTCAACTTCACTTACAAATTGATCATTTATTACTGCTTTAATTCTTACTTTTCCAGCTGTTCTTGCTCTAATAATTCCTTTTTCATCCACTGTTGCAATGGAAGGCTCACTTGATGAATATTGTATTTTCTCTATCAAATTTGCTGCTTCTTCTGGTTCTACTACTACTTGTACTTGTTCTTCTTCACCAACAAGAAGATTATTTCTTTTTATTCTTATATATGCATTTTCTATTGATGGTGTTGTAACTTTTGGCTCTATTTCAATTTCAGCAGTAATATTTTTAACATTAGCAGCTTTCCAGTTACCTTGAATTAACCAATTTGTATCTATTGAAAATGTAGTTTTTTCATTTTCAGTATTTTCAAGTGCTTTTACTTTTATGTTTGCCAGAGTATCATTTTTATTTAAATTTATTGCTGTATCACTACTTATACTAAATCCATCAATTTTACCTCCTTCATTATAAGAAGGAATAATTTGTGTATCTTCTGGTAATCCATTCCCTTTAGTGACTTCTAATATATTCATATTATCATCATATAAAAAATTAGCAACAATATAATTAATTTCCATTTTATCATCTGCTTTAACTGAAATAGTCTGTTCTTCTCCTGGATACATTTTTTGGTTGTAAATCATATTAAATTCTGGTTTGTCATTAGAATCATCCATTTCAGTAATTATTATGCTTCCTGGTTGTGTTGTAATATTAATCTTTTCATTATCATCGCTTAATAATTGAGCCTCACTCCAGTTAATTTCATATTTTCCTAAATTTGCATTATTTTTAGCTTTTACATTAATTTTTAAAAGTATTCCTTGATTAATCTCAATTGGTTCGCTATCATCACTTATAATTTCAAATCCAGTTATTTTTTCTCCTGTATGCTTTGGTTCTAATTTTGCATTATTAGGAAGATTTTCTCCTTTATCAATCCCTGTAATTTCAATAGCATCTCCATCATAATCGAATTCAGCAATAAAATGTGTAAATTCCAACTTTTCATTAACTGTTGCGTTTAGTGTTGAGTTTTCATCTCTTTTCATTATACGATTATGAGCCATTGCAAATTCTGGCTTTGGATCTGTTTCAGCTAATACATTTGTTATTGGTACAATTGTTAGTACCATTATTGCTAAAATAATTACTGCTAAAATTTTTCTTGTTTTTGTTTTCATTTTTTCCCTCTTTCTTCTTGTTAGATTTTTTGCTAACAAGATAATATATTTTTATATTTTAAATTAAATATAAACTATTTTAATTAAGGTTGTTCATTTGGTATTTCTTCTAATTTTCCAAGTACAATATATCTTGCATCCTCATATTCATAAGCACAAGTTGAAAGTGTTATAATTTTATCATTTTCTGTTACAGTTACATCACTTGTAAAGTCTGATTTTTTTATAATATTGTCTATTGTATTTTGAGTCAAATTATTAAATGTGTATATTTTAGAATTTGTTGATTCTGTGCATGCACAAAATACTCTCACTAAATAATTTTTTTCAGGTGTAAAATAATACATAAACTTATGGTTTTCATAATAGTCTTGACTTTTATATTTTGGTAAACTTCCAAACATAGTTTCATTTTTTATATTGTGTCCATATATTATAGTATTACAATCTTGCATGTTTGTATCATTTCTATAATCCATAAATAAACTTCCAGAACGATTATATTCTCCTGTTATTAGTCTTCTCAAGTAATAAGAATTATCATTACTTTGTAAAATAGGATTATTGATAGGTGTGTCTTTTGAATAAAGCCATCCTACTATATCTTTATTTTGTTGTTTTAATGTTTCAAAATCCACTCTAAAAGGAAGTTTATATTCATTTTCCTCTTCATTATTATCGCTTTCTTCAAATACTATTGCTTTTTCTATAAGATTATCTGTGGATTTTTTATTTTTATTTAATTCTACAAAATAATCAACTACTTTATATAAAGAGAAACTAAATACTCCTAAGAATATTATTAGTAATATTACTTTTAATTTCTTATTCATATGGGTTTATTTCTCCTTCCATATTAACACCTTTGAAAATAGTCTATCAATAAATTTATTTTTTTTCAATACACAAAACAAAATATTTTTATTTTCGACAAATATTATTTACTTATTTGTATAAATTAATAAGAAAAATTCACCTCAAAAATGAAGTGAATCTATTTTTATTATTTTTTCTTTACTAATATTATTGTAGCTATAGCTATCATAGCAACTGCAGAAGCAATTATAATTGGAGTAGCTGTATTTCCAGTATATGGAAGTTTGCCAGATAATGAAAGTGAATTAATCATTACTCCATCTTTGTAAACATCAATGCCTCTTGATTTGAAATCTAATGTTACACCTGCAATAGCAGCTGCTCTGTTTGCTAAATCTATTAATTGAGCTCTTACATCAGCTGGTAAACTATGAACATCTTTTGTATTATTATCAATCATAATCTGTTCAGCTTGTTTTGCTAAATCTAATATTCTATTGCAATCTGCTTCAGATAATGGATAATCTTTTAAATATTGCTCCATTTTAACTTTGTCATTTTCAGTCATTCCATAATATGCTCCAATTTCATATAGTTCATCTGGTAAAGTTTGATTTGTTGCTGCATTTACTGCATTAAATGTTGAAATAATTAATAATACAAATAATATTGCTACTGTTATAAATTTTTTCATTTTTAATCCTCCTTTCCATTTTTTTCTTATTATATCATTTTAATTATCGGTTGGCAATAAGTATATCTTTTGGTTTTATTTCTTTACTTCTGAGTTTGGTGCGATTTTACTTCCATGTTTGGCATTATTTTTTATTATTTTTTTCTTTTAATTTTTCTATCTATTTTTTTTATTTCCTTTTCAAAAATATACTTCCATTTTCTATATTCATCTTCTGAAAAATATTTTTTGTTTTCTATATCTTCTGTATATAGCATAAATTGTTTATCACCTTCATTATATTTTTTTTCTAAGCCTCCCAATAATCCCAAAAATAATTTATTTTCTATAAAATTAATTGAATAATTATTATTTTCTTTTATATCGGGATCATTTACTGTATTTACAAAAATACCTATATCATTTGTAACATCTGTAGAAATTCCAATATTATATATTTTATTTCCATCTTCTGTGTTATTCGGATTTTTAAAAGTATCAAAAATATTTTTTGCTATATATTTTTGATTATTTGTTGCATAATATTCCATTGCATTTCCAAATAGTGAAAAAGATATATTTTTCCATTTTTCATAAAAATTACTTTTTATAAATCCATTTTTAGTCAAGTATATTTCTAATATATTGTTTTCTTTCATATCTATTATAGTGTGATCTTTTTTTGGCATACCTTTTTCATTGTATTTTTTTATTAAATTACAACCATTTGAAACTATTACTTTAAATAATGGAATTGGTATTTCTGTATTGAAATTTGGGTCTAATAATTCTGTGAGTGGTAATGTTATATATTTTTCTTTCTCAATTTTATTTTTTAAATGTATTTTTGTTGGCTTACTAATTGTTGCTCTATGATATGTTAGTTCCCATTTACTATTTTTATCAAATTTTAAATTTTTATAATTTGAAAATAGTTTCATATATTTAATTTCGTAGTTTGAATTCATAAAGCATATTTTTAAATCACAATTATCTATATCTTTGCTTCCTTGTACTATTCTTAATATATCATATCCATTTTTTATTATTGCTACTTTGTTTTTCATATTTACTTGTGCTCCAATTAATTTTTTTTATCTTTCTGTTAAATAAAGTTAAAAATAAATTCACTTCAAAATGAAGTGAACTTATTTTTTATTATTTTTTCTTTATTAATATTATTGTAGCTGCAGCTATCATAGCAACTGCAGAAGCAATTATAATTGGAGTAGCTGTATTTCCAGTGTATGGAAGTGTGCCAGATAATGAAAGTGAATTAATCATTACACCATCTTTGTAAACATCGATTCTTCTTGCTTTAAAATCTAATGTTACACCTGCAATATCTGCAGCTTCAAGAGCAAGTGATTTTAATTTTGCTTTTACATCAGCTGGTAAACTATGAACATCTGTAGTATTATTTTCTATCATTATTTGTTGAGCTTGTTTTGCTAAATCCAAAATGGTATTGCAATCTGCATCTGATAATGGATACTGTCTTAAATATTGTTGCATTTTCACTCTGTCATTTTCAGTCATTCCATAATATGCTCCAATTTCATATAGTTCATCTGGTAAAGTTTGATTTGTTGCTGCATTTACTGCAGTAAATGTTGAGATAATTAATAATACAAATAATATTGTTACTGTTATAAATTTTTTCATTTTTAATCCTCCTTTAAAAATTTTTTATTATTATATCACTTTAATTTTTGATTTGCAAGAAATATTTATTATTAACAGCAATAAAGATTAATTTTTTTATTTTATATATAAACTTTACATCATTATATTAAATTTTAAAATTTTACACTTGTTCTTTTTTAGATAATTTTATCAATTTTATTATAAATTCTATTATTTTTATTAATTAAATTCCAAATTTTATTCCATAATATAGAACATATATATGAAACTATAAAAACAAAAATAGTTTCTAATAAAATAACTATATTGGAATTTGTATCTTTATTTATTAAACCAATTAATTGAAAAATAGCAAATGAAATCTTTATTATAAAAGCATGAAATATATAAATATAAAATGTTAAATTTGACAATTTTGATATGTCCTTTTTTATATTTATATTTGCAAATCCAGCAAATAATAGTACCGAATATATTAATATAATTGGATTAAAATTTCCAATTAGAGTATATTTTTCCATATTTTCTTTCATTCCCAACATTGTATGATTATATTGTATCGGAACAATTATATATTCAACTAATAATCCTAATAAAATAAATATTATTCCTTTTACTTTATTTTTTTTATTTTCATATTTTTGTTTTAATACATATCCTATCATAAAATATCCTAAATATAAAAATGAACGTCCTATATCCCATTGTAACGTATAATTGCTTGTAAATCCACTTAAACAAGAAACTATTAAAAATATCCAACTTACTTTTGCAAAATTTTCTTTACTAATTGAATTTTTAAATCTTATAACAATTGGTGTTAACATATATATTCCTACTATCATATATAAATACCATAAGTGATAATATGGTTCACCTGTTATTAAGGCTTTAATAGGATTTAAAAATGCTGCTATATTAATTTCACTTATCATATTTTTAACTATTTTCATTAAAGTAAATAAAATACTAAATAATATTAAAGGTATACCAATTTTTTTTATACTTTTATTATAAAAATTTCTATAATTTTGATTTTTATCATTTGACAAAAGAAAAGCCCCAGATAGCATTACAAAACACGGTACAGCAAATCTAGAAAAAATATTCCACATAGTTGTTCCAAATAAATGAGTTGTATCTAGTTTTAACATCTCTTCTTTATCTATAAATGCTCCTTTATAGATTCCACTAACGTGAATTATAATAACAGCAATACATGACAATATTCTTAACAAATCATAATTATTATATCTTTTTTTATCGTCAGTCTTTAAAGACCCCTCTCTCTCTCTCTCTCTCTCTCTCTCTCTCTCTCTCTACAGCCGTAAGGCTTTTCTCTTCTTCTTCAACATTCATCTTTTTCCCTTCTTTTTCATAATTAATTATCTACTTAATTTAATGTTACATATCTAGTATCTATTTTTCAATGACATTAAAAATTCATTAAAATCTTGTTTTGTTATTTCTTTATACTTTGCTTTAAATCTTTCATATTCACTATTCCACGATTTATAATTCTCATCTTCCTTATGATTTATTATATCATAATGTTCTTTTATATATCTTGATAAATATAATGTATATTTTGTTGCCCCATATACATTTAAATGTGCACTATTATAATAATCTTTAGAAAAATCTATTTCATTAAAATCTTCTAATGTATTAAAATTAAGAACATTTATATTATTTTTTTGTATAATTTCAATAACCTTATTTAACTTTCTATTATACTCTGGTTCAAAATATCTTATTGGAACTACAAATATTACATTTAAATTATTTGCTTTTATATAATCTATTAATTCTTTTAATACTTGCGTATTTTCTTGTGGTAATTCACTTTTTTCATCTAGCCAATTAAAGGGGTTTTGTGGTACCACTTTAGTTGTAGATTCTGCAAATTGATATCCTTTATATAGAGATGTATTACCTGTAAAATTTAAAGGAGAAATATGTCTCCAACGGTTATGATACATTAAAAAACTAAAATAATAACCTATATAATCTTTCTTATCAATATCTTTTATATATTTAAGTGATTCATTAATAGCTTCTATTCTATTTTTAGAAAACTTCATAGAATCTACAGTTTTTCTAATTCCATTATCAATATCCAACTTTAAATCTTCAGTTGATGTAGCTAAATCAATAATATATACTGATGGATTTTGATATTTTTCAGATTCTTTTATTAAATTCTTCGCTAATGATATGGGTTGGGTATCAGCAGATAAAAAACCAGTTGTATAACCGTACAAATTATATGCTAAAACACTATTAAAATGAATAAATGCATTGCTAGAACCTATATATACAACATCTAAAGAATTTTTAGGTTCTTTATAAAAATATGAAACGGCTGTTGGTGGATACCAAAGTATTTTCATAACATAATGTAACAAGATACCAAAAATTAGTAAGAATATTATTACTTTAATTATTTTTTTCTTCATGCTTCCTCCTTGTATTAAAATTGTCTATAAATAAATGCAGCTGGATCATATCCTACACCATAACATCCAAATATTATTACTGCAAAGATTAATGTATAAATAACTCCCCATCTGAATACAATATTTTGTTTAAATAATTTATCTCTAATATTTCCTTTACGTTGTAATAATTGAACAATAAATAAAACTAATAAAGAAATAATTAACATTCCTGCATCAAAAATATCTAAACCAATGTTATTTATTAAATTAAACATTAAATTCAAATTAAATAATGATTGAATATTTGTAAATAGATGTTTTATTATATCAATAGCATTTGAAACGCTTGTTGCTCTAAAGAAAATCATTGTGAAAGCAAATAATAAATAGGTTCTTATTACCTGATATAGTTTATAACTAAATACTTCTGTATCTATTCCTAACTTGTTATTTATCTTTTTAGAAATTGGACCTAATATATCTTCAAAAAACATAATAACAAATTGCAATAATCCCGAACCAATAATATATGTATATGCTCCTCCATGCCATATACCTATTAATGTCCACATAACTAGCATTGAAAGATATAATGGTATCTTTTTTCCAATTTTTTTACCAAATATTTCTTTACTCTTTTTATTTAATTTCTGCATTGCATTAGATTTTAATAAAGGATAAAAAATATAATCTCTAAGCCATGCACCTAATGTTATATGCCAATTTCTCCAAAATTCTGTAAGAGTTCTTGAGAAAAATGGTAAAGTAAAGTTTTCTGGCAATTTTATTCCAATAATTTCAGAAATTCCAATAATTACATCTATTGAACCTGAAAAATTAGTATATAGTTGTAATGGAAATAATAATACTGCCATTATAATAAAAATAAAAGTATATGTATTTAAATCCCCATAGATTGTATCAACAAACATTCCAATTCTTTGGGAAATAACTAATATTTTAAACAATCCCCAAAAAACTCTAACTAATCCATAGCATAAGTTTTTATAATTAAGTTTGTGTTCTCCATATAAATCCTCTTTTATATTTCCATATCTAACAAATGGTCCTGATGTTAAGATAGGAAAATATGACATAAATAGAGCAAATTTAAAAATATTTTTTTCAGATTTACAAGTTCCTCTATATATGTCTACTAAGTAACTTATCATTATTAAAGAATAATAACTTATTCCTATTAAAGAATTTCTGTAAATAAATTCAAATTGATACTGTATTTTAAATAAAT
Source organism: uncultured Clostridia bacterium (assembly GCA_947632745.1). Taxonomy (GTDB): domain Bacteria; phylum Bacillota; class Clostridia; order TANB77; family CAG-508; genus CAG-269. The sequence continues at coordinate 11,946 of CANRQH010000019.1, forward strand.
TACATATATGATTAGCCGTTGCTACAAATAAATTAATATATTTCAAATAAATTAGTTGTGCTAATATTATTGCAATGCCAATAATTAATAAATTTCTAGATTTTTTAGTATTAAAAATTTTTTCTATTTCTTTTCCCAAAAAATATGTTGGAAGTAACACTACCAACGCTTGTATTATTGTGCTAATATGAAAATTACCATAAAATAAAAAAATTAAGCTTGATATTAATAAAACTATCCATTGAAATTTTTTTGGTACTATAAAATATATAATTAGTGCAATTACACAAAATAAAGCAAATACTAAAGATGTCAATGTCATAATTATTTTCCCCCTTTATTATTACATAATATTTCCATTTGTTATTGCAATATTTTGCCCTGTAATACTGTTTGCACCATCTGACAATAAAAATTTGATCGTTGGTACTACGTCCTCAACTTTTAAATTACTTCCAGTTGGACTATTTATTGCGTTTTGTTTTATTATTAATTCTGGAATATTTTCTAAAAATTTAGTTTCTATCATTGATGGTGATATCCCATTAATCCTTATTCCTTTATCTGCATATTCATTAGAAAGTGCTTTAACTAAACCTAATAATGCATATTTTGATGTTACATAGCTTGCTAAATATTTTGGTGGAATATTAGTAGTATATGAGGTTAGCATAACTACAACTTTTCCATATTTATTTTTTGCCATTATCGGTAAAAATGCGTTTAATATAATAACCAATGAACGTACTGCAATATCTATATCATCTTGAAATTTATTCCATGTTATTTTAGAAAATTTCATATTCTCACATTTACCAGCTGGTAAATGTAAAATATGGTTTGGTATTTTTTCAGTTTGTTTAATCTTTTCTACAAATTCATAAGTTGCTTCTTCATCTTTAAAATTACCCTTTATAAGAATTAATTTTTCTCCTAAATTCTTTTTTATTTCTTTTAATTTACCATCATCAGAATTATGATGTGCAATAATAAAATCATACTCTTTATCTATTTCGGTAATTAATTTTACTCCTATATCAGATGAAGCACCTGTAATTAATAATATTTTTTCACTCATTTAAAATTCCTACTTTCATTGTTCCTCTTGATACTTTTTGTTCTTTATTGTTTACTATTTCAAAACGAATTGTAAATTGTTTGAATATTTCATTTATTTCTATTACTTTTCCTTTAATTGTTAAGGGACTATCCTTAATAAAAACTGGTTTTTTAAATAATATTTCTACACTATGTATAAGGCTATATTTTCCTGGAAGATATACTCCTGCTAAAGTTGATAAAAATGATGAGGTTAACATTCCATAAACTACTTTATCATCATATCCTTTTGATTTTGCATATTTTATATCATTATGAAGTGGATTTATATCTCCTGTAATCTCACAAAAATTTTTGACCATATCTTCAGTAATATTAACTTTAAAACTTTCTTCCAATCCAATTTTTATGTCTTCAAATTTATATTCATTCATATCTTAACCTCGCTTTTTTAGTTAAAATAAATGATTTCATCCATTTTTCTTCTTTATTTATTTTTATATCCTTGACATTATAATATCAACCATTTCGCCAACATTTTTCATTGTTGTTACTTCATTCATATTAAATTTCATTCCAAATTCTTGTTCAACTGCAACTACTAAATTGATATGTTCTAGGCTATCCCAGTCTTCTATATCACTTGACGTAGTTTCTGGTTTTACTACTATACTTTCATCATCAAATATATCTCTAAATACTTTGTTTAATCTTTCATAAATTTCTTCTTTTTCCATAATAAAACTTCCTTTCTTTGGGGTAACTTTTTATACTATTCAGTTACCTCTATTACATTATTTTTGATTTTATATCCGTTTGATATATCTAATTTATAAACTTTATTTCCTTGCTCATCACAAGATACTTCTTCAAATCCTTGTAAGTCATAAAAATTATTAACCATTTTGTTCTTAGCTGTTGGATAATAGTATCCATATATTGTTTTTATGCCTTTTTCCTGTGCTTTTTTTACTAGCATGTCCATCATAGCAAATTCCATATTTCTTTTTAATACTCTACAGCTCATTATCCATAAATCAATATGTAATTCATCTTTATTTTTTATATTTCCAATTACAACTGTTATAACTCCATTGTCTCCAAAAATATCTTCTAATTTACCATATAGTTTTATATAATTTTCATCATTATTTACTTCTTCTATGTCTGCTAAAGAATATCTTTTGGTTGTTAGATTAAATTGATTGCTTTTATTACTTAATTGAGATATTCTCTCCAAATATATTGGTTTAAATGATGTTATTTCTGCTTTCATTTTTAGTGAAAGTAAATAATCCTCATAATTTTCAAATGTTGACATCATTTGGCTTCTTTTTGCATTATCTTTATATAAATCATTTTTCTTCAAATCTTCATTTGAAAAGTTTGTTACTTCAAAATATCCGTTTCTATCAATTATTTTTATATAATTTTCTGGTACGTCTATTTCAGGAGTTGCAATTCCTTCTACATAGTCCTGTACAATTTGCCTTTCTGCTGGATTATCATCAACAAATACAAAACTGTCTGCTCCTAAGTTTAGTTCTTCTGCAATGTCCTTTATATTTAAATTCTTTGGATTCCAATTAGCTTTAATTATTATAAAATCATCTGGCTTTAAAGTTCCTGCTGGATGGTTTAATCCTGCTATAGCATTTTCATATTCATTTTTAGAGTTAATGTTTAATATAATTCCTAAACTTTTATGTTCCTTTAAATAATTTTGAAATTCAGAATATACTTGTCCACTTGGAACTTCTGGACCAATAGCTAGATTTTCCACTCCATCATCTCCAACTATTCCTCCCCACAAAGTATTATCTAAATCTAAAACTAAAGCTTTCTTATTTTTCCCATAAATTGATTTTATAATATTTGCTATATTAAATGACAAATATGGTATTGCAGGAACTTCCATAGCATATTTATACATATGCCAATAAAACTGGTTTGCCCATTTATCTAATCCATAACATGATGATATGTAATTTATATCATTAATAAAGAAATTTTTAGTTTTATTTGCATAATCATAAAACTTTTGATTTAATCTTGTTATAAAATTTGTTTTTCCATGAATATCTACCGCATCTTTATTTCCTAATAAACGATAATATGGATATTCAAAATTGTTCTGTATAATTGTACAATTAAATTTTTCAAAAAGTTTTGTCCATATATTTTCAAATTTTTTATATTCATTTTCTAGCATATCATTTATCGTTTTTTCATCATTATACATTGTAGGATATTCAATTATGTTTCTATTAGTTGTATGTATATATATTATATCTGGATGAAACTCATCTAATTCTTCATTTCCAAACATAGCATCTTCATAAAATTTATTATATTCAGATTCATAAAAATTAGGTTTTATTCCATAGTTTAATAGAAATATTTCTAACATATTTTTTATTTCACTTGTTGTTGAACCACCTAAAATTGCTATGTTTTTTTCTATAAAATTTTCTTTTAGTAATAATTGTTTTTTTACTTTTTTCTTATTTTTTATTAACCATTCAACATTAAATGGATATTCTAACTCTTTCATTGAATCACTCCTTATTTTGTTTTAACTTATTAATTTAATTCTTTTTGTACAAGTTTTAAGGCTTCTTCTATAACTTTATCCATATCATAATATTTGTATTGTCCTAATCTTCCTCCAAAAATAACTTTATTATCTTTTTCTGCTAATTTTTTATATTTTTCATATAATTCATTATTTTTATCATCATTTATAGGATAATATGGTTCTTTTGTATTGTCCCATTTATCTGAATATTCTTTGCTTATTACTGTTTTTGGTTGAGTTCCAAATTCAAAATGTTTATGTTCAATTATTCTAGTATATGGTACTTCATATTCTGTATAATTTACTACAGCATTGCCTTGATAATTGTCTGTATCTAATATCTCTGTTTCAAATCTAACACTTCTATATTCTAATTCCCCATAACAGTAATCATAAAATTTATCTATTGGACCTGTAAATATTATTTTTTCTGCAATATTATTCAATTCTTCTTTATGCTCAAAATAATCACAATTTAGTCTCACTTCAATTCCATTTAACATTTTTTCTATAATAGCAGTATAGCCACCTATAGGTATCCCTTGGTATAAATCATTAAAGTAATTATTATCATAAATAAATCTTACAGGCAATCTTTTTATAATAAAACTTGGTAATTCCGATGCTTTTCTTCCCCATTGTTTTTCTGTATAACCTTTTACTAACTTTTCATATATAGTTTTTCCAACTAAACTAATAGCTTGCTCTTCCAAATTTTTAGGCTCTGTTATTCCCGCTTGTTGTTTTTCTTCTTCTATTTTTCTTTTAGCTTCTTCAGGTGTTTTTACTCCCCATAATTTGTTAAATGTATTCATATTAAATGGCATATTATATAATTCATCTTTATATATTGCTACTGGAGAATTTGTATATCTATTAAATTC
>CANRQH010000020.1 GCA_947632745.1 uncultured Clostridia bacterium
TAGAAAATGTTATGAGCAAAGCGAATTACATTTTCTTAAATGGGGATAACGGAAAAATATATAAATATAAACTTTTAGATATAGATATAAAATTTTTAAATATTAAATACTATAATTTATAAATCATTTATATATGTTATTTGAACTCCATCATAAAAATGCATAATTATTTGTTCGAAATTGCTTCCTGTTTTTGCCAAACTATCTGCACCAGTTTGGCTCATTCCAACACCATGTCCATATCCAATAACTTTAAATTTTATAGTATTTTCATTTATTTCAAAACTAAAATTTGTAGATTTAAGCCCAAATATAGTTCTTGCTTCAGTACCTGCAATTTGAATATTTCCAAATTTTATAGTTCTTACCCTTCCGCTGTCTGTATATTCTTTTATTTCTATGCAATTTTCTTCATCAAAATTTATCTCAGTCTCTGGATGTTTTTCCTTTAACTTATTTACTAATTCATCTTTTGTTATTTCTACCTCAGAACTATATTGGTCATATCCATCTTCTCCTGCGGTTTCAACAATTTTTAGATATGGAAAATTAGTTCCACCCCACACATTAGTTGCAGTTTCTGTAACTCCACCACTATTTGAGTGAAAAAATGCATCTATTGGAGCATTATTATATGTTATAATTTTTCCTTGAGTACTGTCTACTGCTTTTGTTATTTTGTCCCAATTTGAAGTTCTTACATCTTCTTCCCATCTATTTAATCTGTCTTCTTTTGAAATCCAAGCTTGGCAACAATTTGAATTGTCACACATATCTGCGTCTCCATGTTTTCCTTTGCTATTTATAATTTGATATAAAGTATAAGTTCTTGCAACTATTGCTTGTGCTTTAATTGCCTCAAACTCATAATTTGCTGGCATTTCTCCTGATACCACCCCATATAAATATTCATCTATTGGAAGTTCAGTTATCTCATTTGTTTTTGTATGAAGTAGTTTTATGGTAGCAAATTTTGAATAATCATATTTAACTATTTCTTCTGTATTTTCTTTTTTTTCAGAAATTGTTTGTTCATTATCCACCACTTTTGAATTTCTTTTTTTGGTAAAAATTGAAGGAAAAATAATAAGTACTATCATTAAAATTGCTATATATATTAATATTTTTTTCATTTTAAAATTCATTCCTTTCTTTGCTTAAAAGGTATATATTAATTAAGAATTTTCAATTTCAAATTATTTTAAAATTCATTCATTTATTTACTTTTAAAAAATATACAAGCTATCAATAACAATTTTATTTTAAAAAATGAAAAATAGAACTAACTTGAAGCTAGTTCTTTTTTCATTTCTTGTAAAATTTTCTTTTCTAATCTTGATACTTGAACTTGTGAAATACCAAGAATTTTCGCAACATCTATTTGTGTCTTATCTTTAAAATATCTAAGCATTATAATTTGCTTGTCTCTTGATTTCATATTGTCTAACATCTTTTTTATTGTAATTTTGTTTGTAATTAAATTCGCTTCATCTTTATTAGTAGATAAAGTTTCTAAAATATTTATTGTGCTATCTGTTTTGTTATCTGAAAATATACTTTCTTCTATAGAATCTATTGGTCTTGTACTATCTAACGCTAAAGTTATTTCTTCTTTAGGTGTTTTTAGTATTTTTGAAATTTCACCGCAAAGTTGGCTCTTTGCCATATTTTGTAACATATTCTTTTTGTAATTCCATTATTTTTCTATGTAAATCTTTTAAACCTCTGCTTACTTTAATAGGTCCGTCATCTCTTAAAAATCTTTTAATTTCTCCGAAGCATATATGGAACAGCATATGTTGAAAGCTTAACATCAAAATTTATGTCAAAATTTCTTATAGATTTGACAAACCCCATAGCTCCTATTTGGTATAAATCTTCTATCTCATATCCTCTTCCTATAAAACGCTTTACTATGCTCCAAATAAGCCCTTGGTTATCTTCTACTAGTTTCGCCATAGCATCTTTGTCGCCAGATTGTGCCTTTTTTATTTCATTTGTAATACTATCTAGCATTTTGTTTACCCCCTTAGAGCCTCTTCTAAACTTACCTGTTCCTCTTTTATTTGTTCTTTTATTGTTTTTTTCATTGTAATTTTAGTTCCAACTCCTAAAACAGACTCAACTTTTAAAGAATCCATAAAACTTTCCATTATGGTAAACCCCATTCCAGACCTTTCTAAATTTGGCTTACTTGTATATAATGGTTGCTTTGCCATTTCTATGTTTTCAATTCCTTTTCCATTATCTGAAATTTCAACTGTAACTTCTCTGTCTTTAATTTTGCATTTTACACATATCATACCTAAAGTATTTTCATATCCATGAACTATTGCATTTGTTACTGCCTCAGACACTGCAGTCTTTATGTCTGAAATTTCCTCGATAGTTGGGTCTAAAGATGCAACAAATGCTGCAACTGTAATTCTTGCAAATGCTTCATTATTAGATTTACTTATAAACTCTAATTTCATTTCATTTTCATTTATCATAAACTTACCTCCTTTTCTTCTGTAAAATCATCTTTGTCTCTGACTTTTTCTTTTCTTTCATTTTCTGTCATTTCTTCATCATTATAAAGTTTTACCTCTTTAATTAATTTTAGAACTCCACTCATTGCAAAAATTTTTCTTACACTATCTGTTAAATTTGCAAGGTAAACTTCTCCTCCTAGCATTGCTGCTTGCTTGTATCTTCCTATTACCATTCCTATTCCTGCACTATCCATGAAAGTAACACTATCAAAATCAAATACAACTCTTTTAGGCATAAATCTTTCAATTTCATAATCAGCTCTCCTCCTTATTTCTTTTGCTTTACATTCATCAATTTCTTCTGTAATTTTAAATATCAGAAGTTTTTGATTTTCAAAAAATTTTGTTTCCATCTAAAACCTCCCTTTTGTATCTTTCGCATCTATAGAGCTAATTCGTTATATATTTAGACTTTTGTTACTAGCTCTTTGATGCTTTTTACGCTTGTCCATCTTTTTGTTTTTAATATTTTAGCATTTAAAATTTAAAAAGTTTGTCAAAATTTGACAGCTACTAAAAATTTTTTTAAATTATTATATTTTATATAAAAAGTTATAGAATAATAAAATTTGCGTACAAAACTTTCTCCTTGGCTTTTTCATAGAAATTCTAACTCTTTTTTATGGCACCCTTCCACGGCAAGCGTGAACTCTTTCCATAAAAAAGAGAAAGAATTTCTAATTTCAAAAGCAGTCCAACGTTTTTTACTTAAATTTTATTATTCCATAACTTTTGATATGAAAAAAAAGAGGCTACATTATCTGTAGCCTCAATAAAATTTATTTATTATTTTATATCATGTAACCTTCTATATTTTACACATAAAAATGTACCAATTATTGCAACTATTATTATACTTATTGTCATTACTTTTACACCTGTAGCTGGTAACATATTTGGAGATTTTGCATTATCTTGCTTAGCAGCTGTAGAGTGACCATTTCCATCATTTTGAATATCATATTCTGATGTTGGAATTATTAATTCCATTGGTTTACTTACTGTTATAACATTTTTATCTCCTTTTGTTGCAACTTCTTTTACAAAAATATTTACTTTATCATCTGTTACTTCAAATAATTGCCCATATGATGTTACATTTATTTTTAAAGTATATGTTCCATCTTCTTGTCTTTCAAAAGTTCCTGCTTTATTAGATATTTCTTCGGCAGTTTTTGAACTTTTTGATGTTACTGAAAAGAAATGTTCATATTTGTCAGCTAAGTTTTCTACTTCTATTCCTGTTATATCTATATTTACAGAGAAGTCACCACCAGCTGAGTCAAATGATATATTTTTTAATATTGCTTGTGCATTATCAAAATTTGAACCTTTAGGATTTGGATCAACTGGTGGAATTTCTCCTTTTGGATCACTTACTATTCCTTTTATAGAAAGATTTCCAAAATAAAGTTCACCTTCTTCATCTCCTATATCGCCCCACTCTATTTGATTTTGTTCTTCAAATCCTATAAAGCTTTCATTTGCATTTGTTTCTATGTTTGTATTATCTTCTTTGTTTTCAACCCAAAATGATAAGTTTTCATTTGATAGTGCTGTTTCTTTAATAACAATTGTAAAAGATTTTCCTGTTAATTGACATGGATTTTTAAAATTTAATGTATGGTATCCTGATGTCAATATTTCATTTTCCCCTTCTACCAATTCCATCTTTTGTAATTTATCTAACGTTTTTTCTTCTCCAGTTGGGTTAACATATACTTCATAGCTATATCCATCTTTAGCTGTTTGAATTCCAACAGAGGTTAACTCTTCTGGTGTAGATACTGTTCTATTAAATACATTTGCTAAATATATATTTTTAATTGAATTATCTCTTACAGCCATTACTGTTGTAGCTCCAACTTTGTCATGTTGATAAATTCTATCATATGTTTTTTCATTTTCTGCATTTGTAATTCCAAATAAATGGCTATATACCAATTCATCATAATATGATATATAGAATAATCCTTGTTTTCCTGCTTCTAAAGATAAAATCTTAGTTTGTTCGTCATATTTATAGTTTGGATTTTCTTCGATTTGTTCATTAATCAATTGCTTAACCATATCATCTGTTACTTCGTTAATTGGTTTCTCTATGCTTGAAGAGATAATTTGCCTTATTTCTTCAAAAGAATATTCTACTAAATATTCACCATAAGAATTTCTTATAATCCATGCACCATCACCTTCTGGTGTAGTTGAAAAATTATTCTTAGAAAATGTGTCATCCCAACCTATTATACTTACAGCATGGTTTGTAATTTTATCTGAACTATTGCAATAAATTGCAGCATTTTCAAATTTAAACATTTCATTATCTTCATCACATTCAGGCATATAAATTGATGTTCCAATTGAACCATAAGTTGCTATATGTTCTTTCATTTGATCTTGTAGATTTTTAATTTCAGTATCTGTTGCTTCACTTGTTTTTTCAATTACATCAAAATAAACAACATCATCAACAGTTGTTTGAACTTCTTTATTTTGTATTTCACTTATATCAATTTTATCCTCATTATTTTCAAATGGCATATCTTCTTCAAGTACAGCTCCAATACCGTTTGTTAGATAGTCTGTAGCCATATAATAATTTCCACCATCACTTACATTAAAAGAAAAACCATATTCATTTTTCTGACCTGGCAAAAAGGAAGAACTTTTACTATATACCATATGTCTTTCTGAAAAATCATATACCTTTTTTGTACTATTATTTAATAAATCTTTCATTGCAAGATGAGTTTCTAATGAACTAATACCTGCAAATGCCCAACAAGTATTAGTTTGCTCTTGATTTTTTATCTTAAGGTTGTCTGCAATTATATCCTTTAAAGTAAATTTATCTTGAGTTGAATATGCTGATGCCCTTAAATATGACATAAAGTTTTGCAATGAAATATATTTATTTGACATCATTGCTTTGTTTGTACTTGAATTATTTCCCAAGTCATATTTACTTGGCTCCATTACCTTTTGTTTTTCTTCATCTGTCATTTGTAAGTATTTTTTGTAAGCATTTGTATATTCATATTCCTCTATCTCTTTATTATCAAAGCTAACTGCAAAGACTTTGACACAAAATAGAATATTTAATATTAAAAAAATTATTAAAATTTTTTTTGCTTTTTTCATTTTGATAAAACCCTCCTCAAAAATATAACAAATAATTTAATAAGTATGATAATTATGTTTTTTACTAAATATGATTTATACCTATTTATATTTTACATTTTTAATTTTTAAAAATCAATATAATAACACAAATGTAAAATAATTGTAATTTTTTTGTAATATTTTTTTTAATTTAACATGACAATATAAAAAAGAATTGATATTTCTACCAATTCCTTTATTTATTAATATTTTTTATTGTTCTTCTAAATTTAATTCAATTTTATATACTTCATAATCTCCATCAATAATTTTAGCTTCAAGGTCTTCAATAAATAAAGTTGCTTTAAAATCTTTCATTGATTTATCCATAGCACTTTTTAATTCATTGCTAACTCCTATTGATAAAGTTTTTATAGGTGTTTTTAATGAAACATTATTATTTGTTTTTTCGCCTCTAGCTTGGCTTATAATTTCAATTATTTTGTCTCCTAATTGCACTTCTTTATCAAAATTATAAGTTAAAGGCTCTATTTCTGTTGTATGAATAGAAGCATTATTATGGTATAATTCTTGGAATATTTCTTCTGTTATAAATGGAAAATATATGCTAAAATCTTGTAATAATTTATATAATAATATATAAACTGTTTTTTGACCACTATATCTTGGTATATCTCCAAATTCTTCTGGTCTATATAATCTATGTTTTACTATTTCTATATAGTTATCGCAAAATTCCCAAAAGAATTTTTCTAAAATATTTAGTGCTAATCCAACTTCATATTCATCTAAATAATTAAGAAATTGTTTTTCCATCTCTTGAAAACGTCCTAAAATCCATTTATCTATATATTCAAAATCGTTAAATTCTTTATCCTCATAATCTGATAAATGCATTTCCACAAATTTAGCAACATTCCATATTTTATTAATTAATTTTTTTCCACGAAGTAATGTTTCTTCACTAAAAACAATATCTGTTCCAAGTCTTCCTGTACCTGCCCAATATCTAAGAACATCTGCTGAATATTGCTTTATTAAATCCATTGGTTCATGTTTGCTATTTCCTTTGCTTTTACTAATTTTTTCTCCCTTGTTTGCCATAACAAATCCAGAAATCATAACATTATCCCATGGTCTTTGTCCAAAGTGATAGAAACTCTTAACTATTGTATAAAAATCCCAAGTTCTTATAATTTCACTTGCATTTGTTCTTAAACTCATTGGTTTTAAAATATCTTCATAATTTTCTTTTTCACCATATCTCATATTTATAAGTGGCGTAACTGATGATGTAGCCCAAGTATCCATTATGTCTGTATCTGGTACGAATTCTTTACATCCACATTTTGAACATTTTTCAATTTTTGGCTTGTCTACTAATGGGTTTACTGGTAAATCTTCTTTATCTGCAAATATAGGCTCTCCACAATCTTTACAATACCAAACTGGAAATGGAACACCAAAATATCTTTGCCTTGATATACACCAATCCCATGCAATATTATTTACCCACTCATCATATCTTGTGTGCATATGTGCTGGATGCCATTTAATTTCATTTCCAATTTTTAAAAAGTCTTCTTTGTGGTTCATAATATCTATAAACCATTGTTTCATAACAGCATATTCGACTTCTTTTCCACATCTTTCATGTGTTTGAACCTCGTGCTCTAGCTCTTCAACTTTAACTACATATCCACCTTCTTGTAAGTCTTCTATTATTTGTTTTCTGGCTTCTTTTATTTTTAGTCCACCATATTTTGGTACTTCATCAATTATTCTGCCATTATCTGTGAATATATATTTTAATGGTAATTTATATTTTTTCCACCACTCAATATCTGTCTGATCTCCAAATGTACAGCACATAACAACGCCTGTTCCCTTGTCTATTGCAACTTTTTCATCTGCCATTATAGGAACTTCGACATTTATTACTGGAATGTGAGCAGTTTTTCCAATTAAATGTTTATGTTTTTCATCTTCTGGATTTACAAATACACTAACAATAGCTGGCAAAAGTTCTGGTCTTGTTGTTGCAATTGTAAATTCTTCATTATCTTCTACAGTTTTGAAATTTATATAATTAAATGTTGTTTTTATTGTTTTTGTTTCTAATTCAGCTTGTGCTATTGATGTTAAACATTCATTACACCATAAAGCAGGACTTTCCCTATGATAGCAATGTCCTTTTTCGATTAAGTCTAAAAATGATTTTTGACTGATTTTTATAGTTGAAGGTGCAACAGTTTTATAATGAATACTCCAATCTGTACTTACACCCATTTTACTAAATAATTCTTGAAACTCTGCTTCATATTTGTTTGTAGTTTCATAGCATAATTCTGAGAATTTTTCTCTACCTATTTCGTGAGCTCTTTTTCCTTGCTCCTTTTCTACAAGTCTTTCACTAGGTAAACCATTATCGTCAAATCCAAATGGATAAAATATATTATATCCTCTTAATCTTTTATATCTTGCTAGCATTTCTGTTTGAGTATATGAAAAGATATGTCCAATATGAATTTTTCCATTTACTGTTGGTGGTGGAGTGTCTATTGAATATATTTCTTTTCCATTTCTTTTAAATTCATAAATTTTATTATTTTTCCAATAATCTAACCATTTTTCTTCTTTTTCTAATGCATTATATTTTTTATCTAACATTTTCTTCCTCCCTTTATAATACAATTTATTATTTTAATGTTTTTTTCTTTATTTGTCAATATTTTGAGCTCTAAGTTTATTAATATTTCAAGCTTTAACAGTAAATTTTCTTTTTTTAATTTAACGTTACGTATTTTGCCCTGCAACATATCCTGTTGAATATGCAATTTGTAAATTAAATCCACCTGTATATGCATCTACATCTAAAATCTCTCCTGCAAAATACAGATTTTTAACTATTTTTGATTCCATTGTTTTTGGGTGTACTTCTTTTAAATTTATTCCTCCACTTGTTATAATTGCTTCTTCAATAGGTCTAAAATCTTTTATTGTAAGTTCAAAACCTTTTAATACTTTAACTAACTTTTGTCTTTGTTCTTTTGTTATAGAATTTACTTTTATGTTTTCATCTATTTTAGAAATTTTAATTACAACAGGAATTAATTTTTGTGGCAATAATTTATCTAAACTATTTTTAAAACTTTTATTTTTAAATTCTTCAAAGTCTCTTAAAATTCTTAAATCTAGCTGTTCTTCTGTTAACGCTGGTTTTAAATCTATTTTTAGTTTTATATTTTCGTTTTTTAACAAATCTTCTATATTTTTATATCTAACTAAATGGGCAGATGAGCTAAGCACAATTGGACCTGATACTCCAAAATGTGTAAATAGCATTTCTCCAAAGTCTTCGTATATTTCTTTGTTTTTCAAATTATCTATTATTTTAATCTTAACATTTTTTAAGCTTAGACCTTGTAAATTTTTACATATGTCTTTCTCATATGTTTCTAATGGAACTAAAGATGGTTTTATTTTTGTTATAGTATGTCCTAAATTTTTAGCTAAATTATAGCCATCTCCGTTAGATCCTGTTAATGGATAGCTTTTTCCTCCTGTTGCAAGTATTACTTTATCTGCTTTAATGGTCTCTTTAACTACTTTTGTGGCTTCGTTTTGATCTTTGGCTTTGGATTTTTGAGATGTTATTAATTCATCTTTTATCTTTCTTTCAATTTTTACTCCTTCGACTATATTTTCTTCATTTACTAAAATTTCAGAAACATTTAAATTATAATATATTTTTACATTTAATTTTTTAAGCTTTTTTTCAAAACAATTTAATACATCTTGAGATTTATCTGTTACTGGAAAAATCCTGTTTCCTCTTTCTTCCTTTACTTTTAAGCCTTCTTCTTCTAAAAAATTTATTATATCTTTGTTTGTAAAGGCATTAAACGAACTATATAAAAATTTCCCATTTCCTGGAACATTTTTTATAAAGTCATCTATGTTTAAAGAAGAGGTAATATTACATCTTCCTTTTCCAGTAATTAAAAGCTTTTTGCCTAATTTGTTATTTTTTTCTAATAAGATAACATCATTTCCTTTTTTGCAGGCCTCAATTGCAGACATCATTCCAGCAGGTCCTCCACCTATAATTACAACTTTCATTAAAAAATACACCCCACAATAATTCCGATAAGTGCTCCAACTAAAACTTGGAAAGGAGTATGTCCTAATACCTCTACAAGTTTTTCTTGCATCTCCACGCCTGTAAGTCCTGGTGTTTCTATAATTTTATTTAATAGAGTCGCTTGTTTACCTGCTGCTCTTCTAACTCCTGCTGAATCATACATTACTATACCCGCAAAAGCAATTGATAAAGCAAAATACCAGGTATCAAATCCAACAGCTTTTCCACCCATAACAGCAATACACATAACTATTGCTGAATGTGAACTTGGCATACCACCTGCACCCATTATTCTTTTAAAATTAAATTTTTTAGTTGTAATCAACTCCCAAATTACTTTAAACATTTGGATTGCAAGCCATGTAAAAAAAGGTACCCATATATATTTATTGTGTATTATTTGCATAAAAATTTCCATAACAATCCTCTTTCTTATTTATTACTCTTCTACTGAAAAATCTTCTTCTTCTAATTCTCCATCTTTTTCTAAAATAATGCTAATCTTTTTCTCTACATTATTTAAAAGTTTATTGCAATCTTTAGATATTTTCATACCCTCTTCAAATTTTGTAACTGAATCTTCTAAAGATAAATCTCCTTTTTCTATCTCTTGAACAATCTTTTCTAATTCTTCCATTTTGCTTTCAAAGCTTTCTTCTTTTTTCATAAAATTCAATCCTTTCTTTGAGTGATGCTTTTGGGGACGGAGAAAAAAAGCATCACTCAACAATCTCTGCTTTGTTTCTTCCTTCACTAAATTTAAGTTCTACTAAATCACCTTTTTTTAAATCTTTGCTTGTTTTGATAAGTTTCGTATCTTTTTCAACTATTGCATAGCCTCTCGTTAATGTTTTTAAAGGGCTTAAAGCATCTAGTTTTGAAACTTTTTCTGTAAAAACTTTTTTTGCTTCACTCGTTTTTAAATTTATAATATTTTCCATTTGCTTTATAAATCCGTCTAGCTTTAAATAATAATTTTGTATATTTAGCAATGGCTCTGTTAACACTCTTTTTTGTGAAACAGCGTTATATTTTAATTTTGCAATTTCTAATTTTTTATTTAAACCGATTCTTGCTCGTTCTTTTAAGGTATTTACTTTATTTTGTAATTCATATATATCTGGATTTACAAGTTCAGCTGCCGCAGATGGTGTAGGTGCTCTTAAGTCTGATACAAAATCTGATATTGTAAAATCTGTCTCATGTCCAACTGCTGAAACTATTGGTATTTCTGAATTGTATATTGCTCTTGCAACAATTTCTTCATTAAATGGCCAAAGGTCTTCTAAAGAGCCTCCTCCTCTTGCTAAAATTATAACATCAGCTAATTTTTTATCGTTCATCGTTTTTATTCCATTTGCAATTTCTTCTGCTGCCCCTACACCTTGAACTGGAACTGGTAAAAGCCTTATATAACAATTTGGATTTCTTCTTGTTGAAACATTAATTATATCTCTAATTACAGCACCTGTACTAGAAGATAATACACCTATTATTTTTGGATTTAAAGGAATTTTCTTTTTGTGGGCTTCATCAAATAATCCTTCTTTTTCTAAATCCTTTTTTAGTTTTTCATAGGCTTTATATAAATCTCCGAACTCCTTGCTCTTCCATAGCTTTTACATATATTTGATATATTCCATCTCTTTCAAATACAGAAACTCCGTCCAAATACTATAATTTTCATTCCGTCTTTTGGTTTAAATTTTACCTTTTCTGCGTAACTTTTAAACATTATGCATTTAATTAGAGATTTATCATCTTTTAATGTAAAATAAAAGTGCCCTGTGTAATGTGCTTTAAAGTTTGATATTTCACCTTTTACAACAACCACATTTAAAGCTTCATCACCCGCTATTTTATCTTTTATGTATTGGTTTAAATCAGAAACACTTACTGCCACTGCTTCATAATTCATATTTTTCTATCCCTTCTTACTCTTAAATTGCATATTTTTTTGATAAATAATGTTTTTTATTACTTAAAATAAGGCAACTCTTAAAATTATTTTAAGACCTGCCCATACATATTATTTACATTTCTTTAACAATTTTTGCTAAAGCACCATTTATAAACTTGCTAGATGCTTCTTCTCCATAAATTTTTGCAAGTTCTACAACTTCATTTATTTCAACCTTATATGGGATATTTTTATATTTTATTTCATATATTGCAAGTTTTAGTAAACTTAAATTAATTTTAGAAATTCTTTCTATTTTCCATTCAGGCGTTAAAGAGTCTTTAATTGTTTCATTTATTTGGCGTATATTTTGATTTATGCCATACACACAATCTTTTATATAATCTATTGCAGATTCATTTTTTATATTGTTATTCTCTAAAAATAATTCTACTTGTTCACCTATATTTTCTTGTTTTTGAATTTCTAAACTATATATTAATTTAAATGCCAATTCCCTAATTTCAGATCTTTTCATACTATTTTTTCTATCCCCTTTATATTCTGTCTATAAATCCTTTTATTTTATCTTTTACATATTCTTTATTTTTTTGTATATAGTTTCCTAAAATAGCTCCTATAATTATTAATATTATTCCTACAATTAAATTGTAAAGTTTTGTTATAAGTATTAATATAGCAACTATAACACCAATAATTGCACCTTTATAATTATTCCAAAAATCACCTATACTGCTCATAATAATGTCCTTTCTTAATTTTGTTTATTACAAAATTATTCTTTATTTGTATTGTTTATATCTGTTTCGATATCTTTTATTTTTACATTTACTTCTTTTACTTCTAAATCTGATGTTTTCTTTATAGCTTCTTTTATCTTATTTTGCATATTTAGTGTAAGTTCTTTTATTATAACTGTCTTATTTACTACTAAATTGACATTTACAATTAAGTTGTTTAAATGGTCTAACTCTGTAGATACTGATACATTTTTAACACTATCAAATCCTGCAACTACGCCTGATACTATGTTTTCTATTGTTGTTTTAGATATTAAAAGTTTACCATTATCATTTTGCATAAGTACACCTTGTGCTTTTTTGTTTTCATTTGATGAATCGAAAAATATACATTTTATTGCACATAATAATATTACAATTTCTATACCTAAAATAATTTTAGATGTGGTTTCTCCATTTATAGCCATATTTACAAATGTAAATACTGTTTCAGTTCTTATCCATCCCGCAATAATACATATTACAAGTATAGATTGTAAAAACATTAATACTGAAAATAATGCTAATATTAATTTATCTAATTTTTTCATTTTAAACCCTGCTTTCTTTCTAAAATATAAACTTTGTTATTAAATATTTATATTATTAATTTTGATTTTCTTCTTGATTTGTTTCATTTTCTCCTGATGTAAGACTTTCTGTATTTACACCTTGAACATGAACATTAACTTCCTCAACTTTTAAACCTGTCATGTTTTCAACAGCTGTTTTTACTCTATTTTGAATTTCGTATGCAACATCTGGAATTCTAACTCCATATTCTACTACAATATTTACATCTATTTTAGTGCTATTATTTTCTGAACTTACTTTAATTCCTTTTGCTAAATTTTTCTTTCCTTTTAAAACTTCTGAAATTCCTCCTGCAAAACCGCCATTCATTCCAGATACTCCTGGTACCTCTGATACAGCAACTCCTGCTATTATTGCTATTACATCACTTGATATTTTTATTCCCTCTGTACCATTTTCAACTTCTTCTAATTTTTTTAATTCTTCATTATTCTCGTCCATAATAAACACTTCCCTTTCTGAGGTATAAAAGGATTTGAAATTTCTAAATTATTTTTCCTTTTTCCTCTTTAAAATTATTGATATATGTAGTATATCAGTTTTTGTTGAATTTTACAACTGTTTTTTGAAATTTTTTAATAAAAAAGAAGTAGTATTTTATATATACTACTCTTTTTATATACTCTAACTTTACTCTGCAAGTACAACACGAAATGACATAAGGTTAGGCGTAACAGTACCATATTGCAGCTCTTGGTCAGTTCCACTAGTACCCACTCCACTGAAAATTCCACCGTTTTTCCCCACTTGCCCTCATTCCGCCACGAGCATTAAAAGGTGTTCCCAAATAGATCGCCGTTCTAGTATCGGAAAACCAAGCTGTTTCAGTTGAAGTCATCACTTCTTTCACTGCATCTCCTACTTTTCCCTCTTTATAACGTACAGTTAGTTTATCGTCACTATTTATGCCATTATAAGCAGTTGCATATTTTGTACTTGATCCATTAGGATTATTTTGTGCTTCATTTGCAAAATTATTTCCATTCTCATCTAAATAATACTTACTTCCCGTAAAATAGTCTCCTTTATAATCTTTAGCATATATGGCTGTATATTCGTATGCCCCTCCACTCATATCATATACACCATAAATGTTTCCAGTAGTGCTCGCTAGACCTCCTTTTGTAGTATTATAAAAATGATGTACATCTGAATCGTTACCTGCACTTACATAATCTCCTGCCATCCCAGGGTAGAAAGTTGAATTGTTTATAGTTATTTCATATCCATTTCTTCCATATTGGCTATGTGTCAAATATGCTACAGCTCCCCATTCACTATTTTTTATTAAATGACTTTCTTTATTTCTATCATAATAATATGAATTAGTATAACTATTAGCTATATTACTCCATCTCCAGCATTTTATTTCTTTTTCTTCTGTTGCTGGTTTACTTACTGCTCTTATTGGGTATGGATATTTACCTCCTGCTTTTGTTGTTAAAATACTTCCTCCCCCTCTATACGTTGTTTCACGAAAATCCCATGTTTTTCCGCTATCATATGATCCTTCTTGGCTCATCTCATATTTTGCAACCCATATTCCAGCTATTCCTTTTTCATTGGTTCCAAATCCTCCGCCTAGGTCTTCTGAACCTGGTCCGTAAAAAGCTGGATGCACTATATAACTCTTTCCATCTTTTGTTACTGTTTGGATTTTTTCATCCATTTTATTTCCATTTTCTATTGAATATCCAAATAAATTTGTTATTCTTGCACCCTTTTTGTCTACTAATCCATTTCCATCAAAATATGCTAGTGGCTCTGCTCCATCTATATAACTCTGTTCATTTTCATAATATGTTATTCTATACGCATACCTTGGTATCCATACAAAATAACTTTCATCTTCCATATTTTTTGCATTTGCCCAATGACTTGTTAAATTATCATCTTTTGATGTATCATCTAATGCATTATATGAGTACCAATCCTCATCTTTTGTTGGTTCAGTATCATTTTCTGTCCATTTTTTTGTATCTTCATTCCATGTCCATGTAACTTTTTTCATTGTATTATTATATAAATGTTCTGATGGGGATTCTGGCTTATCTTGTATATTATTATTTTCATCTACCCATATTACATCTATTGTTCCATAATCTAAAGTTGTATCAATCTTAGCAGTTATTTTGTCTACTTTTACATCTTGTTTTGTTGATTTTTGTGTTCCATCTGTTGTTGCTTTTACCTCTACCGTATAAGTTCCATTTTCGTCTACTTCAAATGTTGCAACTCCCTCTGTTACTGTTCCTTGTAAAATATCTCCATTAGGGGTTGTTAGTGTTACACTATCTATGTTTCCCAACTCATCCTCGTTTGTTACTGTTACTGTTATTGTTATTTTTTCTTCCTCAGTTGCTTCTCCAACATCTACTTTTATTTCTGGCTTGCCTTTTTCTTTTAATGTTACACTTAAAGTATCAGGGTCTACTATAAATTTATACCCATCCTTTTCTACTTCTAGCTTTCCGTCATCTCTTACTTCTACTGTGTATCCTTTACTTTCTAAAAAAGTTTTTAGGTCTGTTGTATCTCCTAGGCTTTTATTTCCTGAATACTCCATTAAATACATATTTAGTTCTTCTCTTGCATCTGCTTCTCCAGTTTTATCTTTTGCTTCTCTTGCATTTTGTAATATCCCGCCTTCTCCTACTAGCATTTGTATTGATATTCCTGCAAATATTAATAATACTATTATGTTTAGTATGTTATTGATGGTTAGGCTGTAGAAAATCAGACTAGAATAGAGTACTAGACCAGCCTGACCATCTATAACATTCATCGTAGTAAATTGCGGTAACTTTAAACAACTTGCTATGGGTTTTCTATTTTTTCCTCTCATTTAAATTTTGCCTTCATTTTACTTTTTTTACAGGACTAAATCATGAAATTTTTCAAAAAAGTCTGTTAATCATTGATATTAAATGGTTATCAGACTTGATTT
>CANRQH010000021.1 GCA_947632745.1 uncultured Clostridia bacterium
CACTGTGTGTGTACAGCCTCAAGGGTTTTAGCTACTGCATTATTTAGTTCTACTATATCCATTACTTTTTGTTCTTCCATCTTTTGTTCCCCTTTTTTTATTTTCATATAATTCTTTTAATAGCTTTTTTATTCACACCCATTACAATGTGAACAATTGCCACCACAGTTTGGACCTTCGTCATCATCTGGATTTCCATTCCAATCTAACTCAATTATATTGCCACATTCTGGGCATACTATTTCTTCTAATTCTTCGTCTATGTCTGCATCAAATTCATTGCCACAATATGGGCAACTTATTTGAAAGTCATCTTCTATATCTTCGTATATATCTTCATAAACATTGTCTATTTTTTCTTGTAATTCTTTTATTATTTTGCTTTCTTGCTCTTGTTTTTTTATTATTGCATTTAGCCTATCTTCTTTGTAATTTATTAAATTATCTATTTCGTCCATTACTACATTTAGTAATTCTGATGACCTTGTTTTAATATAAATTAAATCTTTTTCATCTTTTATATTATCATCCATGTCTTTTAAAAAGCTTTTCATTTCTTTTTTTAAGTTATCTAACATTCCATTTTGCCTCTCTAAAAATTAAATTCTTTCCATATATTCACATGTACGTGTATCTATTTTTAATACATCTCCAATATTTATAAACATTGGAACTTGAAGCTCTAGCCCTGTTTCTAATGTTGCAGGTTTTCCTGATGTTGTTGTTGTGTTTCCTGCAAAACCTGGCTCTGTATATGTAACTTCTAATTCAACAAATATTGGTGGTTCTACTGCAAATATATTTCCTTTGTATGATAAAATTTTAACTTGCATATTTTCTTTTAAGTATTTTAAGCAATCTCCTAATTGATCTTGATTTAAAGGTATTTGATCATATGTGTCATTATCCATAAAATAATATAAATCGCCATCATTATATAAATATTGCATTTCCTTTTTTTCTATTTCTGCTCCTGGAAATTTGTCTGATGGGTTAAAAGTTTTTTCTAAAACTGCACCTGTTATAACATTTTTTAATTTTGTTCTTACAAATGCTGAACCTTTACCTGGTTTTACATGTTGAAATTCTACTACTTTATATACATTTCCTTCCATTTCAAAAGTTGTTCCATTTCTAAAATCTCCTGCTGAATATACTGCTGCCATATTATTTTCCTCCTTAATTTATTATCTTCTTATTATTAGCAATTATACTGCTTTTTTTAATCTATAGTATTATACACTCTTTGTTCGATTCTGTCAAGGTTATACATCCTTGTTTTGTGACTAATACTGTATCTTCTATTCTTACGCCAAAACTTCCTGCTAAATAAATTCCTGGTTCATCTGTTATTACCATATTTTCTTTTAATAAATTTTCATTTTTCATATTAATTGAAGGAGCTTCATGTATTTCTAGTCCTACACCATGCCCAAGTCCATGTATTAATGTTTGGTTATTTACATTAAAGTCACTTTCTACACTTTTTGCAAGTGTTTTTATGTTTTGCCCTTCTCTTATTTCATTTAAAACCTTTTTTTGATTATCTAATACTAAATTATATATTGTTTTTTGCTCTTCAGTTGGTTCTCCAATAAATATTGTTCTTGTCATATCTGAGCAATATCCATTTATTTTACATCCCATGTCTATTGTAATAATATCGTTTTTTCTAATTACTCTATCTGTTGGAACAGCATGTGGTTTAGAGGAATTTTCTCCAGATGCAACAATTGTGTCAAATGATTCTCCTTCTGAATTTTCTTGAAAGAAATTTTTAATTCTTTTTGCTATTTGTTTTTCTGTTAAACCTGGTCTTATATAGTTTTTTAACATATTAAAACATTGGTCTGTTATTTCACATGCTTTTTTTATGTTTGCTATTTCTTCATCATCTTTTATCATTCTTAAAGTTGTTATAAGTTCCCCAGCTTCAACAAAACTATTTATTTTGTATTTTCTAATATATTCTTTATAATCGCTATAAGTTAGGTATTTTTCTTCAAATCCAACATTTTCACAAAATAAAAAGAAATTTTCATAATCATCTTTAGATATATTTTTTTGGTCATCTACAACTATTTCATCAAATGGCGTAATGATACTAGATACATCTTCAATGTACCTTGAATCTGTTATAAAAATATTTTCTTTTCTTGTTAAAAGTAATATCCCCTCTGCATCAATTTTTGTTAGATATTTTATATTTATAGGATTTGTAATTATCATTCCTTGTAAAGAACGCCCTAGCATTTTGTTTCTTAAAGCCTGTAACCTATCATTCATAATTGTCTACATCCCTTTCTATAGAACAAAGAAATTTTTTAATGTTTTTTACTATATAAACCTAATGTGAAAAAGTTTAACAATATATTTACCAAATTTACATATGGCACAAATATTGTTATAAATGTACTAAGTACTATAAATGGTCCAAAAGGTATATATTCATCTGTTTTTTTAATTCTTGTTATTAATAAAAATATACTTAAAACTGCTCCAATTAAAAATGATAATACTGAAATTATTATAATATTTGCAAATCCAAAATATAAACCAAGTGCCCCCATTAGTTTTACGTCTCCAAGGCCCATGGCTTCTTTACCATATACAAGGCCTCCTAAAAGAGTAATTAGTAGAAATATTCCTCCTCCGAACTAAACAACCAATTAACATATTTATTGAAATTGCAACATTTGATATTCCATATAAAAATACAAAAACAAGCCCTATTTCAAACATTGTTAAATTTAATCTATTTGGAATTATCTGTAATTTATAGTCTATAACAAAAACGCTTAAAAGCATTGGAGTTAGTATTAAATATTTTATTAAATCTAAATTTGCTACAAAAGTTTCTTTTATTCCATATCTATATAAAATTGCTATATAAATAATTGATGTAATAATCATAAGTATGTAATTTGGTTTAAATTCTTTTTTATATTCTTTAAAAAAATCCTTAGAAAAAACTTTTTTGTTGTCTGGAAGTCTTTTATTCATCCAGTTTACAAATTCGCCAACAAATAACCCACAAATTGCAACTATAATATAATATATTATATTAACATCATTAAAATACATTTAATTCACCCTTAACCAATTTTTTCTTTATATGTTTTTCTATTGGTCTTTTCCATGCAGTATGCCAAAAATCTTTAGAACATACTGGATCAACCAATATTGTAAACATATTGCACCTGTTTCCTCCTATTACATCTGTAAATATTTGGTCTCCAACAACTGCTATATTTTCACTTTTTAAATTTAAAATTTTTTGTACTTTTAAAAATCCACTTTTTAAAGGTTTTTTTGCAAATAGTTCATATTGTATTTCTAGCTTTTCAGCCACTTTTTTTACCTTTTCTTTTTTGTTAGTATTAGACAATATATACATCTTTATTCCTTGACCTTGCAAGTTTTTAGACCACTGAACTTTTTCTTCTGATAAATTTTTATAGTAATCTATTAGTGTATTATCTACATCTAAAATTAATGCTTTTATTTTATTTTTCATTAAAAGATCTATCGTTATTTCTTCTACGTTGTTTAAGTAAATATTAGGATATAAATTCATTATTATGTACCAACTCTTTCTTAAGTGACGGTCATTTTGGACGTCCTTTTTTGGCCGTTTTTTGTCCCAAAAATCATCACTAAATTAAATCTTGCACTGCATCACTTATTATTTTATTTACATCACCTAATAAAATGTTAAATTTAAGTTCTGTATCAAAATAATTTTTCACCTGTGGTATTTCTATTATTTCTTTATATATTTCTTGTACTTTTTTTATTTTTTCTTCATCTATTTTATTATTCTGAATTCTTGTTATTTGCTCTTCATATCTAAGTTTTTCAAACTCTGCTATTCTTTCTTTATATTCTGGCATATTATTTATTGTTTCTTTTGCTTGTTTAAAATCCGAGTATTCTTTTGATTCTTTTATTTCTTGAGCTAGCCTATTTACTGTATCATATACATTCATAATAATTTATTTCCTTATATAATATATTTAGATTTTTAAATAAGGATTTACCTATAAACCTTTTAAATTTTTTTGTGTCATATTTAAAGTTCAAATCAAGCTTACGCATAAGCTTGATTTTTTCTAAATGTAAGCAAATTGGTAACCACTTTGCCTGCTTTTTTTGTTTTTGTTTGTTTTTCTTGTATAAGTTGTTTTCTTTGCATTTCTGCATATGTTTCGCATATTGCTTTTTGGTATGTAAAATATGTATCTTGAGCAATTTTATTCCAATTATAGTCATTTTTTACTTTTGTTTTAGCTTTTTTTACTATGTTTTTACATAACTGATGGTCAAATAATAATTCTAGTATTGAATCTGCTATTGAATTACTATTTCCACAGTAACTTTTCATTCCAGTCACACGGTGGTCTACAATTTCATTTAAGCCTCCAATATCTGATACAACAACTGGCACTTCTGCTAGCATTGCCTCTAATGCTACTATTCCAAATGGCTCATAAGTACTTGGAAATACAGATATATCTGCTGCTTTATACATTTTAGCAACATCTTTTCCACCTAAATATCCTGTAAAATATACTTTATTTGAAATTCCTAAATTTTCTACTTCTTGTTTTAGTTCGTCTATCATTCCACCTTTTCCTGCAATTACAAGTTTGGCATCATGATAATGCTCCAAAATTTTTGGCATAGCTCCAATTAAATATTGAACTCCCTTTTCGTATACAAGTCTTCCCATAAATAGAATTATTTTTTCATTGTCCATTGCAAATCTTCTTCTGAATTCGTAATCTCTTTCTATTCCAGAATAATTTGTTGTGTTTACACCATTTGGAACTACATTTATTTTTTCAAATGGTAAACCAAATAGTCTCTGTAATTCATTTTTCATGTAATTACTATTTACTATTACTTCTGTAGATTCATATGTTAACATCCATTCTGTATCATTTATATATTTTTGCTGTGCTTCTCTTATTCCGCTATTTCTTCCCGCTTCTGTTGCATGTATTGTAGAAACAATAGGCATATCATATGCCTCTTTTAATGTTTTTGCAGCATATGCAACAAGCCAATCATGTGCATGTATTACATCAAATTTTCCTTCTTTTGCTATTATTTGACCCACTTTAGAAATCATATTAAAGTTGAGTTGCATAACCCAATCTATAAAGTTGTTTGAATTTATCATAAAATTATCAACCCTATAAACATTTACTCCTTTGTCTAATTCATAATATGGTGCATTTCCCTCTCTATATGTTACAACAGTTACTTCGTGTCCATCCTTTATTAGCCTTTTAGATAAGTCGTTTACAACTCTTGCAATACCTCCTACAACTCTTGGTGGATACTCCCATGTTAACATTAAGATTTTCATCCTTATTTACTTCCTTTCTTATTACCATTTTCTTATGTTTATAATTTTCCTTTTTTCTACATTTTTTTATATTTTATATAAAACATCAAAAAAAGTAAATACTTTTTTAATAAAAAATTAAAAAATATTTTCTAAACTAAATGTATATTTATCATTTATATGCTCTAAAACTGAATCTGTTTTATCTATTGCATTTATTGCAAAACCGAAATTGCCAGATTCTGTAAGGCTTTTAGCTTCTGCTAAATTTGTTTCTACTTTTTCTAATTCATTATGCTCAATATAATATGCCATTTTATGTTGAATATTTTCCCAATTTTTTTCTGCATTTTCTATTTCTGTTTTGGCTTTTTCTTGATTTCTTTCTATTAAAGAACTTTTCAAATTTTGAAGTTCTTCATTAAATGAATTTATAGCACTATCTGTATATTTATGAGTTACAAAATCACCTACAAAAATTAAAATAACTAAAACAATTGAAATTATCATTTCTTTATACATTATTTTTTCTTTCCCTTCTCTTTTTTCTGACAAAAAATTTGACCTTTTCCATCATATGTTACAAGTAATGCTTCTTCTGGATTATATCCAAATTTTCTAACTTCTGTTTCTAACCAATTATAATCTTTATTAATTTCTTTTAAGTTTTGACTCATTATTTTTCCGGTCTACAACTAAGTCATATGGTAATCCTTCATAGTCTGGTGTAATTCCAAAATCTTCTGGAGTAGTTTGCCTTTTATTTGGTTTTTGTATTACTGTTATTTGTCCACTTGTTTCTAAAATTGCATATTCTACATCAGATATGTTAATAATATCTTTATCTCTTAATCTTTCTTGAAGCTCATTTAATGTAAATCTTTCTTTTATTAATGCACCTTCATCTATTTTTCCTCTATAAATTAGAATTCTTGGTTTTCCACATATAACTTCTCTTGCTTTTATACTTTTTATATTTATAGTAGATATAACTAAATGCATTATAAGTAAACCTAAAATTGGTATTATTCCATTTGATATTGGAACTCCTGTATCTGCCATTGGACTTGAAGCTAAGTCTGCTATCATTATTGATATTGCAAGTTCAAATGGTTGAAGTTGACCTATTTCTCTTTTTCCCATAAGTCTCATAACTATTAAAACTATAATATATAAAATAATTGACCTAATAAAATTTATAAGCATATTTTTTCTCCTTTTATTTTTTCTTATTTTTTCTTATTTTAATTTTTTTATTCTTATTTTTGAATAAAAAAAAATTTATTGTAAACAATAATTTTATGTAGCCAGAATAAAATTTTCACAATTATAAAAAGGAGGATGAACTTATGTCAAATACTCAAACTCAAACAAGTGAATCTCAGGGTACAAATACAGTTTGGCAGATAATAGGAAGACTTGTTGCTGCTGCTGTAGTTTTAGCAATAACTGCATTTTTCACACCGGGATTTCAAATTAATAATATATGGTCTTTAGCAATAGCAGCAGTTGTTTTAACACTTTTAGACTATTTAATAATTAAATTTACAGGTTTACATGCTAGCCCATTTGGAAAAGGTTTTGTTGGTTTTGCACTAGCTGCAATTATTTTATATGTAACTCAATTTTTCGTTGCAGGATACACTATTTCTTGGATGGCAGCAATTATAGGAGCCTTAATTTATGGTGTAGTTGATTATTTTATACCAGGTAATCAAGAAATGTAGCTTAAAAATCCTCCAATAATTTGGAGGATTTTCTATTGCTTACAAAAATATCAAATTTTAATTAATTTTGATTATATAGTGTCTCACAATACTTACAACGATATTTTTTATGTTCCTTATCTGTTAAAACAAAAACTTGATCTAACTCTTGCTCGCTAGATGTAATACATCTTGGATTTTTACATTTAATAATATTTACTATTTCTTTTGGAGCTTCGACATGATATTTATCAACTCTTACATCATCCTTTATTATATTTATTGTTATATCTTCATCTATGTAGCCTAAAATATCCAAATCCAAATCTATAGCTTTATCAATTTTTATAATATCTTTTCTACCCATTTTTTTGCTTTTTGCATTTGTAATAATTGCAACAGAACAATCTAATTCATCTAATTTGAGTGCATTAAAAATCTCTAAGCCATTTTTTGCTTTTATGTGGTCAATTACTATTCCATTTTTTATACTATCTATGTTCATCATTTACCTCCATTTTTACATTTAAAATAATTAGTTCTTTTTTAATATGTATTCTATTTTATCTCTAGCAACTTAAGAATAAGTGCCATTCTAATATATTTTCCATATCTAACTTGTCTAAAATATGCAGCTCTTGGGTCATCGTCTACTTCTGTAGAAATTTCATTAACTCTTGGTAATGGGTGCATAATGCACAAATCATCTTTTGCATCTACCAATTTTTCTTTATCTAAAATATAATAATCTTTTAATCTTAAATAATCTTCTTCATTAAAGAATCTTTCTCTTTGAACTCTTGTCATATATAAAATATCAAGCTTAGCTATTGAATCTTCAATACTGTTAGTTTCTACATATTCTATATTATTTTTCTCTAAAACTTCTTCTTTTAAATATTCTGGTATTTTAAGTTCTTCAGGAGAAATTAATACAAACTTAATATTTTTATATTGGCTCATTGCTGTTACAAGTGAATGTACTGTTCTTCCAAATTTTAAATCTCCACATAAACCTATAGTTAAATTATCTAATCTATGTTTTTCACAATAAATTGTTAGCAAATCTGTTAAAGTTTGTGTTGGATGATTATGTCCTCCGGTCTCCTGCATTAATTATAGGAACAGTTGATTTCATAGACGCAACAAGTGGTGCACCTTCTTTTGGATGCCTCATTGCAATAATATCACTATAACATCCTACTGTTCTAATTGTGTCAGATACACTTTCTCCTTTAGCAGTAGAACTTGAACTAGCTGATGAAAATCCTATTACATTTCCTCCTAGCTCCATCATAGCTGCTTCAAAACTAAGTCTTGTCCTTGTACTTGGCTCAAAAAATAAAGTAGCTAATTTTTTATTATGACACTTTTCTGAATATTTATCAGGGTATGCCATAATATCATTAGCCACTTTTATTAATTCATCAATTTCTTGTATGCTTAAATCTTTTATATCGATTAAATGTCTCATTTTTTTCCTCCTCTATTATTTCTCTTGCACAATCGGGACCGGTTCTTTTTTGTACATTGTACAATTGGGACCGGTTCTTTTTTGTGCATTTTTTATATTTTTATCAAAAATTGTTTTTTCTGTCAATATGTTTTATTAATTTTTTTCATTTTCTTCTACTAACCAATCTAATACATTTATTTTCTTTATTCCGTTATAATCTGCTATTGGATCCATATCCATTGTAAGTATATATTTAGGATAGTGGTCATTTATTTCTTGCAATGGTGTTAATTCTCTTTCAAGAGTTGCTTTATCCCTAGTTGTATATGCAACTTGAAAATAAGTAAATCCATCTTTATTTTCTGCAACAAAATCCACTTCCTTATCTCCCGTTTTTCCAATATAAACTTTGTATCCTCTTCTTATAAGTTCAAGATATACAATATTTTCTAATATATGACCTACATCTATATTTCTTCTTCCAAGTATTGCATACCTCATTGTTACATCAGTTGCATAATACTTTTCTCCTGATTGTAAATATTGTTTTCCCTTTACGTCAAATCTTGGAACTTTATTAAAAATATAGCTTTCTACTAATGAATCTAAATAACTTTCAACAGTATGAATAGATATAGGTCTACCATCTGATGTTAATGTATCTGATATTTTTTTTATTGATAAACAATTTCCAATATTATCAAACATAAACCTAGATACTGCTCTAAGCATTGATGTATCTGCTATTTTTCTTCTTTGAGCAACATCTTTTAATATTATTGTGTTATATAAGGCATCTAAATAGTCATCTATTTCATGTTCTTCTTCTAATTTTAAGGCATAAGGAAATGAACTTCTATTAATATAATTTAAGTACAATTTTTCATCTGCGTCTTTATTATAAAAATTTACATATTCCTTAAATGATAACGGATACATTTTTATTTCTATATATCTACCTGTTAATAATGTTGCAAGTTCTCCAGATAATAAATATGCATTAGAACCAGTTATATATACATCTACATTTTTTATTATATATAAACCATCCACAGCTTTTTGAAATTCTTCTACATTTTGAACTTCATCTAAAAAAACATAATATTGCTTCTCATCTTTTATTTTATCTTTTACATATTTATACAATTGTTTGTAATTGCTAAATTCATTATCTGGACTTTCAAGATTTACTGATATAATATGACTGTCCTCTATTCCTAAGCTTTTTAAATAATCTATATACAATTCAAATAAAGTTGATTTGCCACATCTTCTTATTCCTATTACAACTTTTATTAAATCTTTATCTTTCCACTTTTTTAATCTATCCAAATATTCTTTTCTTTCTATCATACTAAATTTCATTCCTTTCTCGCTACGCTTAAAGGCACACATAGGTATGAAAGCTTTTTATTTTTTCATACTATCCGCCTCCATTATTATTATACTACATTTTTGAATAATTTGCAATAGATTGCAAAGTTTTTGATATTTTTATATAAATTTGCATTTCATTTTAAATGGTGTCTTTTTCCGTCATCAAAAAAATCTTTTAATGATTTTTTTGTTGAGTACCCACAAGTATCTTTCAATGATGCTTTTTTTCTCCGTCCCCAAAAGCATCATCTAATTTATATTTAAGTCCAGTATTTCTTTTCTTGCTATCCACATTTTGTATCATAAAACTAACTGTTCTACTATCTCCAATTATTATCAAAAGCTCTTTTGCTCTAGTAATTCCAGTATATAATAAATTCCTTGTAAGAAGCATAGGTGCTGTTTTTGGTGCACATATAATTACTACATCAAATTCGCTTCCGCTGAGCTTTGTGAATTGTTATTGCATAGCTGTGTTCTATTTGTTCTAGTTCAGAAAACTCATACCATGCAATTTTTTCATCATCAAATTTAATTTCTAACTTTTTTTCTTTTTCGTCTATATCTATAATTGTTCCAAATTCACCGTTAAATACACCTGTTCCATTTTCATTTGTTACATGCTTTTCCCAATATATGTCATAATTATTTTTTACTTGCATTATTCTGTCTCCAACTCTATATATTGAACCTAAAGAACTTTTTTGTTTTTTATTTCCCGCTTCTGGATTTAATACTTGTTGAAGTGCTTTATTTAATTCTTTTGTTCCAAGCATTCCTTTTTTAGTTGGTGTTAAAATTTGAATATTTTCAAAAAAGTCATAATCTCCAAAATTTTTAAGTCTTCCTGTACATAAAGAAATTACTTGGTCTAATATTTTTTCTTGAGCTTGCTCATTTATAAAAAAGAAATCTTCTTTAGAGTCTTTTGAAGCTTCTTCTTTTGAAATAAAGCCTTCCCCTTCATTTACTCTATGTGCATTTACAATTATTTTGCTTTTTGCAGCTTGCCTAAAAATTTTGTCTAAATGAATTGTTGTTATCCTTTCAGATTCTATAATATCTTTTAAAACACTTCCTGGTCCTACTGATGGAAGTTGGTCGCTATCTCCAACTAAAATTAGTTTTGTTCCTTGGTAAGTAGACTGTAATAAATAGTTCATTAAGAACATATCTACCATGGACATCTCATCTACTATTATTATATCTGCATCTATTGGTGTTCCTTGATAATCTTCTGATTTTTTATATAAACCATCATCATCTATTTTCCCAATTTCTAAAAGTCTATGAAGTGTACTTGCTTCCATTCCTGTCATTTCAGTCATTCTTTTTGCTGCTCTACCTGTGGGAGCAGCTAGCACAATTTTTTTATTTTGTTTTTGATATATTTCTATAATAGATTTTATAATTGTTGTTTTTCCAGTTCCTGGTCCTCCTGTTATAATCGTAACATTATGTTCATTTATTGCTTTAATTGCTTCTTTCTGCTTTTCAGATAATTCTATAATATTTGTTTGTTCTACTTTTTTTATTTCTTCATCAATTCCTTTAATTTTCTTTGTATTTTTTGAATTATCTAAATTTACTAGTCTATTTGAAATTGCAAGCTCTGTGTTATAAAAGCTTTCTAAATATATCCACTCTGATTCATCATCTCTTTCTTCTATTACAATTTCACCTTTTGCTTTTAAGTTTATTATTCCTTCTTCTACATCATCTATGCTTACATTTAACAGATTTGCAACATATTCTTCTAGGTTTTGTAAAAGCACACATGCATGTCCATTATAAGTTATTTGAATAAGAGCATATTTTATGCCACTGGTAATTCTTTTTAAATTATTTCCGATCTATTCCCATGTCTAAAGCCATTTTATCTATTTGTTTAAAATCTATACCTCTTACTAAATCTACCAATATATATGGATTTTCTTCAATTTGTGTAATTGCTGTAATTCCAAGTTTATCAAATATTCTTTTAGCATTTTCTATGCCGATATTGAACTTGTCTAAAAAGACAACAATTTGCCAAACTTCCCATGCTTCAATAAAGCTTTCTGAAATTTCCATTGCCTTAGCTTTTGTTATGCCTTTAACTTTAGCTAACTCTTCTGGCGCATATTTTATTGTATCTACTGTATTTTCGCCAAATTTTTCTACAATTTTTTTTGCTGTTGCAGGGCCTACTCCTTTAATATTTCCATTACTTAAATATCTTTCTAAAGAATCTAAAGTTTTTGGCATAATTTTTTCAAAGGTTTCTATTTTAAATTGCTCTCCATATTGCTTGTGTTCTACAAATTTGCCTATTACTTTTAAATTGTCTCCTTCATTTATAAATGGCAAATAGCCGACAATTGTTTCTATTTTTTCAAGCTCGTCTACATACATCTCGGCTATTGTATAACTATTTACTTCGTTTTGATATATTATTCCAAGTACTTCTCCTGAAAGTTCTTCCAATTTTTTACTCCTTTATTGATAATTTGAATATAACTTTAATTTTGTATTTTTTATAGTCTACCACAGATAACATTTTTTTACAAGATATTATTTTTCCTACTTTATAAAAAATTTTTATAAGTGTTAATGATGTGAAACAAATTTTTATAAAAAATTACAATACTTAATTATTTATAAATCTTGACTTTTATATAAATAAATAATATACTCTACTTATATTAAATTAATAAAGGAGGCAATTAAATGGATAATCTAATTGAAATTAGATGGCACGGCCGTGGTGGTCAAGGTGCAAAAACAGCATCTTTACTTTTAGCTGATGCTGCATTTAATACTGGAAAATATATTCAAGGATTTCCTGAATATGGACCAGAAAGAATGGGTGCCCCTATTACAGCTTATAACCGTATAAGTGACACACCAATTACAGTTCATAGCAATATTTATGAACCAGATTATGTAGTAGTGGTAGATGACACACTATTAGAGACTGTTGATGTAACAGCAGGCCTAAAAAAAGATGGAGCAATTGTAATAAACACAACAAAATCACCTGATTATTTAAAATCAGTTTTAAAAGGATATGAAGGAGATATTTACACAATAGATGCAAGAAAAGTATCTCTTGAAACTCTTGGAAAATACTTCCCTAACACTCCAATGCTTGCAGCAATTGTAAAAGTAAGTAAAATAATGTCAGATGAAGCTTTTATAAAAGATATGGAAGGTTCATTTAAACACAAATTTGCAAAAAAACCAGAAGTAATAGAAGGAAACATGAAAGCCATACAAATGGCATTAAATGAAGTTCAAAAAATATAATGTCCAAAAAAGAACCGGTCCCAATTGAACATGCACAAAAAAGAACCGGTCCCTATTGTACATAGAAAGGATTGTGATTTTATGACTAATATTAATAAAGATACCCCAATGGAAGATTTAACTATTGGCGGAAATATTTATACAGCTGGAAATGCAAGAGAATTTAAAACTGGTGACTGGAGAAGTACTAAACCTATTTATTTAGTTGATAAATGTAAACAATGTGGTCTTTGCTTCCCTGTTTGTCCTGAAAATGCTATTCCAGTAAATAAAGATTTAAAAAGAGAAGATTTTAATTATGATTTTTGTAAAGGATGTGGCGTTTGTGCCAAGGTTTGTCCTTTTAAGGCTATAGAAATGAAGGATGAAAGCGAATTTTAAAAATAATAGCTATCTTGCGTTGTTGAAGTTCATTCAAAACGCGGTTACATACAAATGTATGCGCCCTTGCCTTTTGAATAAACTTCGCCTAGCAATCTAACTATTCTTTTTAAAATTAAAATAAAAACTAAAATAAGAAAGGAAGATTTAATATGAGTATAAGAGAAAGATTAAGTGGTAATGAAGCAGCAGCTACTGCAATGAAACAAATTAATCCAGATGTAGTCGCAGCCTTCCCTATTACCCCTTCTACAGAAATTCCTCAGTATTTTTCTACTTTTGTTGCTAATGGAGCAGTTGATACTGAGTTTGTTGCAGTTGAAAGTGAACATAGTGCTATGAGTGCATGTATTGGTGCTCAAGCTGCAGGAGCAAGAGCCATGACAGCTACATCTGCTAATGGTCTATCATACATGTGGGAAATGATTTATATTGCATCAAGCCTTAGACTACCTATTGTTATGAGTTTAGTTAACCGTGCTGTTTCTGGACCTTTAAACATACATAATGACCATTCTGACGCAATGGGGGTTAGAGATAGTGGTTGGCTTATGCTATTTTCTGAAAATAACCAAGAAGCATACGATAACTTGCTTATGGCTCACAGAATAGCAGAACACAAAGATGTTTTGCTTCCATTAATGGTTTGCCAAGATGGATTTATAACTTCACATTCTATTGAAAACATTATGTTAGAAGATGATGAAGAAGTTAAAAAATTTGTAGGAACATATAAACCAGAACATTACTTATTAAATAAAAAAGAGCCTATTGCTGTTGGTCCATTAGATTTACAAGGATTTTTATTTGAACATAAAGCTCAACAAGGAATAGCCATGAAGAAAGCAAAAGATGTTATATTAGATGTAAGTAAAGAATTTAAAAAATGGACTGGAAGACATTATGGTCTATTTGAAGAATACAAATTAGATGATGCAGAAATTGCAATAGTATGTATGAACTCTACTGCAGGAACAACAAAAGCTGTTGTAGATAAGTTAAGAGAAAAAGGAATTAAAGCAGGTCTTTTAAAAGTTAGAGTTTATAGACCATTCCCTACCGAAGAAATTGCTAAAGCTTTATCTAAAGTAAAAGCTGTTGCAGTACTTGATAAATCTGATTCTTTAAATGCTGCTGGTGGTGCTTTATTTACAGATGTTACATCTGGTATGTATGTAAATAATGTACATGTTCCAACTTTAAGTTATATTTATGGTATTGGTGGAAGAGATGTTCCAGAAACTCAAATTGAAAAAGTATTTAATGATTTAACTAAAGTTGTAGAAACAAACGATATTGGAAATCCATATAGATATTTAGGTCTAAGAACAAAGGAGGTTGAATAATATGGCATATAATTTAAAAGAAGTTGTAGCAAATAAACATTCAAGATTTACAGAAGGTCATAGAATGTGTGCAGGATGTGGAGCACCTGTAGTTGCAAGACATATTTTAAGAGCTTTAAAAGAAGAAGATCATGCAGTAATTGCATGTGCAACTGGTTGTATGGAAGTTTCAACATTTACTTATCCATATACATCATGGACAGATTCTTTTGTTCATACTGCATTTGAGTGTGCAGCATCTACTTTGTCAGGAGCAGAAGCAGCTTACAAATCTTTGAAAAAACAAGGAAAATTACCAGAAGATGAACACACAAAATTCATTGCATTTGGTGGAGATGGTGGAACTTATGATATTGGTTTACAATCTTTATCAGGAGCTATGGAAAGAGGCCATGACTTAACTTATGTATGTTACGATAATGGTGCATACATGAACACAGGAATTCAAAGATCTTCTGCAACACCAAGATTTGCAGATACAACAACAAGTCCTGCAGGTAAAGTAATTCCTGGAAAAATGCAATCAAGAAAAGATTTAACTCAAATTTTAGCATCTCATCATATCCCTTATGCAGCACAATCTATTGCATTTGGTGATTTTAGAGATTTATATGAGAAGGCTGAAAAAGCAATTTATACAGAAGGTCCTACATTTTTAAATGTATTTTCTCCTTGCCCTCGTGGATGGGGTTATGATACACCAGACCTTATGGAAATTAATAAACTTGCTGTTCAAACATGTTATTGGCCTTTATATGAAGTTGTTGATGGTAAATATAAAATTACTTATAAACCTGCTAAAAAACTTCCAATAGAAGAATTTTTAAAACCACAAAAAAGATTTAGACATATGTTTAAACCTGGTAATGAGTGGATGATTGAAGAATTCCAAAAAGAAGTTGATAGACGTTA